>DAITPV010000146.1:0-5557 GCA_036833435.1 Actinomycetota bacterium
GGGAAGGGAAAATGCGGCGACCGCCCCGCCCAACGGCACCGCGGCCTGTCGCAGCCCGAACGCCACGCCGCGCTGCTCGAAGGCGAACCAGCCCATCACCACCCGCCCGCTGGCCACGTTGGCCACCGAGCCGAGCATGCCGGCCACCAGGAGGGCGGCGACCAGGAGGGGCACGCCATCGGCCGCCGACGCGGCCAGGGCCAGGCCGGCACCGGCCAGTCCCACGGTGAGGGCCACTCGCTCACCGAGGCGATCGGTGAGCAGTCCCCATGGGATCAAGGTGAACGTGGCCCCCGCGATGATCGATCCGAGCACCAGCCCGAATCCGGAAAGGGACAGCCCGAACTCCTGGCTCAGGGCGGGACCCATGGCCGGGAGCCCTACGAGCAGTGTCGCGAACGCCGCCTGGGCCGAGATCCCCAGGCCCAGGGCAACCCAGCGGTACCGGGTCACACTCGGTCGTTCGCCCGGGCCCGCAGGGCCCGGAGGATGCGATCCTTGCCTTCGAGCAGGAGCCGGCGCGTGGGCCCCGGAATGTCGTCGCCGTCGAGGAACGCGTCGGTCAGCTCGACCGTCCGCTGGTCGATGATCCACCGCGGAAACAGCATCTCCCCGAAGTGGAGGGCGAACTCCAGGTCACGGTCCTCCCACACCCCCGGCAAGGCCTCGAAGTACTTCGCGGCGTACGGCTCGAGCAGCTCCTCCTGCCCCGGCTGCTGGAACCCCCGCATGACCTCGTCCCGCATGGCCAGGGTCAGGGACTCCTCTTTCAGGATGGTTCGCCACGCCTCCGCCTTGGCTTCCGGGTCGGGCCGGGCGGCCCGGGCGCCGGTCGCGTACCGCTCGCCCTTGTCGGTGGGGTCCCGTTCCAGCTCGGCGTCGATGAGCGCCGGGGCGTCGTCGACCCCCACCGCGGCCAGCGCCGTGACGATGTCCCAACGGAGCTCGGCGTCCACGGCCAGCCCCTCGAACGTGCTCGTCCCGGCCAGCAGGCCGCGCAGGACGGTGAGGTGCTCGGGTGACCGCGCTGCACCGATGAACGCCCGGGCCCAGGCCAGCTGGTGGTCGCTCCCCGGTTCCGCCGACTCCAGGTGCCGCAACGCCCCGGCAGCGAGCTGCTCCTTGGCGGCGTCCCGGTTGGATGGGTCGCCGTACAGAGCGGTGGCCATGGCAGCCTGTCCGAGGCTCCGCTCCACCACCCCGATCTCCTGCTCCCGGGCGGCGTGGCGAAGGACCAACTCGAGGTACTCCCGGGCCGGGAGCTCCGCGTCCCGGACCATGTCCCACGTGGCCGTCCAGCACAGCGTCCGGGCCAGTGGATCCTCGATGTCACCGAGGCGATCGAGCACTGTGGACAGCGATTGCTCGTCAAACCGGATCTTGGTAAACGTCAGATCGTCGTCGTTGACCAGCACGAGGTCCGGGACCCGCTCGCCGACCAGGTCGCCGAGCTCGCTCCGCTCCCCGACCACGTCCGCCTCCCAGGACCCGCGTCGGACCAGCCGGTCGCCCTGCACGTCGTACAGGCCGACGCCCACGCGGTGCCGGCGCAGCGTCGGCCACGCCTCCGGGGCCATCTGGCGGATCGAAAAGGTCCGGAACGCGTCCCCGTCCTGCTCGAACTCGGCCCGCAGGGTATTGACCCCCGGCGTCTCCAGCCATTCCTTGGACCACCCTCGGAGATCGCGGCCCGAGACCTCCTCGAGAACCGCCAGGAAGTCGGCCAGCTCGGCGTTCCCGAACTCGTGCCGGGAGAAGTACACCTTCATCCCGTCGAGGAACCCCTCCATCCCCACCCATGCCACCAGCTGCTTGAGGACCGATGCCCCCTTCGCGTACGTGATGCCGTCGAAGTTGAGATGGACGGACCGAACGTCGGGGATGTCCGCCACGATGGGGTGGGTGGTGGGGAGCTGGTCCTGTTGCAGGGCCCAGGTCTTCTCCTGATTGGCGAACGTGGTCCACGCCTGAGTGAACCGGGTGGCCTCCACCTCGCACAGCACCGAGACGTAGGTGGCGAAGCTCTCGTTCAGCCACAGGTCATCCCACCACCGGGTGGTCACCAGGTCCCCGAACCACATGTGGGCCATCTCGTGGAGGAGCGTCTCGGCCCGCATCTCCCGGGCCGCGTTGGTGACCCGGGAACGGAAGATGTACCGCTCATGGAAGGTGATGCATCCGGCGTTCTCCATGGCTCCGGCGGCGAACTCCGGCACCACCACCTGGTCGTACTTGTCGAAGGGATACGGGTAGCCGAATGCCTCCTCGAAGAAGTCAAACCCCTGCCGGGTCACCTCGAGCCACTCCTCGGGCTCGAGGTGCTCACCCAGCGACCTCCGGCAGTACAGCCCCAGGTCGATGTCCCGGTGGCGATCCCGGACCGTGTGGAACGGTCCGGCCACCAGCACGGAGATGTACGTGGAGATCGGTTGGGTGGGGCGGAACCGCCACCGGCGCGCGTCGCCGTCGGCCTCCGGCTCCGATTCCGCGCGAGCATTGGACACCACTTCCCAGTCGGCGGGAGCCACCGCCGAGAACCGGAAGGTTCCCTTCAGGTCCGGCTGGTCGAAGCACGGGTACACCCGATGGGCGTCGAACGGCTCGAGGTCGCTGTGCACGTACACGGCCCCGTCGACGGGGTCTCGGAACCGATTCAGGCCCTTCCCCGAGCGCGAATACGACCCTCGGGAGGACACCCGAACCTCGTTCTCCTCGGCCAGCCCGGCAAGCCGGATCCGGGTGCCGTCGTGGTCGGAGGGATCCCGGGCCGTGCCGTTCACCTCGAGGGACCGGACGTCGCCCACGAAGTCCAGGAACGTCGATGCCCCCGGTCGGGCACTGGTGAACCGGATCGTGGTCTCCGTCGTGAAGGTCTCCCCGTCCCGGAGGTCCAGGAGGACCTCGTAAGAGAGCCCGGAGATCAGGCCGGCGCGTTCCCGGGCCTCGTCGCGGGTGAGATCGGCCTTCTGCACCACCACAGCGTACCGGAGGGACCCGCCAAGCGGATTCCTCCGCTCGGTTTCCGGGGCTCGGGAGCTGCGGCGTAGGATGAGCCGTCCGCGCAGAGGGAGGAACTTCATGTCGGGTTCGTTCGAGCGGTTCGCCGGAACGTCCGCGATCCTGGTGGGCATCGGGGGCCTGGCCTACGGCATCCTGTTCGGGGCCATCGTCCAGGGGGCGGGAAGCCCCACTCAGGAGATCTGGCTCGCCCTTGGGCTCCTGGGGGCGTTGCTGGCGACCCCCGTCACCGTGGTGCTGTACCTCCGCCTCAGGGACGTCGACCGCGGGTTCGCTCTCCTGGCCCTGCTCCTGGGGATCGCCGCCGCGTTCGGCCAGCTCGAGAACGCCGGACTGGGCCTGGGGAACGAGCTGACGCCCGAGTTGGGGCACGATGCCGCTCCAGACCCGTACGGCTTGTTCCGGTTCGGGCTCCTGGGCGTGGCGCTGCTCATCGTGGGGTGGCTGATGACCAGGGGCGGAGGGTTCCCCCGAGGCCTGGGCATCCTCGGAGAGGTGGGCGGCGTGCTGCTGGTCCTGGTCTACCTGGGCCGGCTGACCGGGGTCATCGACCCCGCGACCAAGATCACCGTCCTCCCACCGGTGCTGTACGGCGTTGTGGTCCACCCCATCTTTTACGTGTGGCTGGGGAGGGTCCTCCGCCGCCGGCACGTCGCTGGTGGGTAGGTATCATCCTGACGCCCCCCACAGATCCCGAGGCGCGCGGATGAGGGTCCTGATCGTCACCAACGACTTCCCGCCCAAGGTGGGAGGGATTAACAACTACGTCGCTCACCTCGCTAGACGGCTCCCCCGTGGTGAGGTGACGGTGTTCGCCTCCGACTGGCCGGGGTCCGCCGAGCATGACGCCGCGTTCCCGCACAAGGTGGTGCGGTGGTCCTCGCGGAGCATGTATCCCACCCCTGCGGTCCGGGATCGAGTGGAGCAGCTGGTGCGATCGGAACGAGCAGACATCGTGCTCTTCGGAGCCGCCGCGCCGCTGGCGATGATGGGCCCGGGGATCCTGCGCCGGACCGGGGTTCCCTATGCCGCGTTCACACATGGCGTGGAGATCTGGGCCGGCCAAGTTCCCGTGACGCGGTCGGTCCTCTCCTCGGTGGGGCGCCACGCCGCGCTGATGTTCGGCGTGTCGAACTGGACCACCGACCTGCTCCGCGCCGCGGTGGGGCCCGAGCCCCGGATCGAGCTGCTTCCCCCTGGAGTGGACGACACCCTGTTCAACACGTCGGTCTCGGATGCCTCGGTCCGGGAACGCCACGCCCTGGGGGACGGACCGGTGATCTGCTGCGTATCCCGCCTCACACTGCGCAAGGGTCAGGACAAGGTCATCAGGGCGCTCCCGTGGATCCTCATGGACTACCCGGACGTCCGGTTCCTCGTGGTGGGCTCGGGACCGGACCTGGAGCGGCTGCGGGGCTTGGCCCACCGCAAGCGAGTGGTCGACCACGTGGTGTTCGCCGGGGAGGTCTCCGATCGCGAGCTGCCCTCGTACTTCCGGGCCGGAGACGTCTTCGCCATGCCGTGCCGGACCCGCAAGTGGGGCCTGGAGGTGGAGGCGTTCGGCGCGGTGTTCCTGCAGGCCTCCGCGGTAGGCCGTCCGTGCGTGGCGGGAGACTCGGGTGGGGCTCCCGAAGCGGTCCTCCACGGCGAGACCGGCCTGGTGGTCGACGGCAATGAGGTCGACGAGGTGGCGGAGGCCGTCCTGGCGATCCTCGACGATCCGGAGCGAGCTTCCAAGATGGGGTCGGCGGGCGCCGACCGGGTGGAGCGGGAGTTCACCTGGGACGCCGTGGCCGGCCGGCTCCGAGGCATGCTCCTGGACGCGGTGTCGTGAAGACCGCCCGGCGACCCGACCGGCTCGACGCATCCGAGTCCCTTCCGGGGACCATCCGCGCCCGCGTGCCTCTGAGGGTCAGCTTCTCCGGAGGGGGCACCGACGTGATGCCGTACCCGGAGGAACGCGGCGGGTGCGTCCTCTCCTCCACCATCGACCTGTACGCGTTCGCCTCCCTCCACCCCCGAGGGGACGCCGAATACCAGGTGACCACGGAAGACGGCGACTCGGCTCGCTATCAAAGCGCCGAGGACCTGGTGTTCGACGGGCACCTGGACCTGGTGAAGGCGTGCCTGCGCAACATGGCCCCCGACACCGGGCTGGACCTCAATCTGTTCTGCGACGCGCCCCCGGGCTCGGGCCTTGGATCCTCCTCGGGGCTGGTGGTGGCCATGCTCGCCGCGGTAGCCGAGCTAAACCACACCCCGCTGACCCCGTACGAGCTGGCCCGTCGGGCGTTCGAGGTGGAGCGGGTCGACCTCCGACAGGCCGGAGGGATGCAGGACCAGTACGCGTGTGCCTTCGGAGGGTTCAACTTCATCGAGTTCCTGGGGCAGGACCGGGTGGTGGTGAACCCGCTGCGCATCCCGCCAGACGTCGAGAACGAGCTGCACGGTTCCCTCCTTCTCTGCTACACGGGGATGACCCGGAAGTCCGGCGGGATCCTCCGGCGTCAAGTCGAGGGCTACGTGAGTGGCCGGCAAG
>DAITPV010000147.1:0-5544 GCA_036833435.1 Actinomycetota bacterium
TGCGGCGAGCCGGGGCTGGCCGCGGAGAAGGGCGCCGCCCGGGAGAGCGGGAGCCTGATGTTCCACTGGTCGGTGTTCATCCTGTTGGTGGGGGTGATGTACGGGAAGGGGTTCGGGTTCACCGGCCAGGCCACCGTGGTGGAAGGGGACACCTGGACCGAGGCGCAGGCCAGCTACGACTTCCCTCCGCAGAGCGGGAGGTTCTTCACCGAGGGCATGCACACCGGCTTCCAGGTCCGCGTCGATGATTTCGAGGCCGCCTACTACGACACCGGGCTGCCGCGGGAGTTCACCTCGCGGGTGGAGGTCATCGATCCCGAAGGACGCTCCGTGGGGGAGCGGGAGATCCGGGTCAACGACCCGTTGTCGTACGAGGGAGTCAAGCTCTACCAACTGGGGTACGGCTGGGCCCCGGTGATCGAGGTCAGCCAGGACGACCAGGTCCTGGCGTCGGGCCCGGTGGTGTTCGTCACCGACACCCCGAACGACCAGCGGCGGCCGTGGCGCGGGGCGGTGAAGCTCCCGTCGCTCCGCCCCCAGGTGGGCGTGGAATTCACCCTGGCCCCCGATCTCCGGGCCCTGCTGGCCGGCCGGCCGATGCTGGAGGCGCAGGATCCGTTCCTCACCTTCGAGGCGTACCGTGGCGATCTCTCGCTCACCGCGGCCCAGAGCGTGTTCCGGCTGGACAAGACGGGGCTCGAGCAGTGGGAGAGCGGAGGGATCGGGCTCGGCCAGACCGCAACGCTTCCCGGCGGCCTGGAGATCTCGTTCCCCGAGCTTCGGGAGTACACCCAGTTCCTGGTGACCCGCGATCCGGGGGCGTGGATCGTCCTGGCGGGCGCGATCCTCCTGGTGCTCGGCCTGGTGCCGGCCCTGTACTCCAGCCGGCGGCGGGTGTGGGTCCGCGCGGTGGGAGCCGACGGTCGGGGTACCCTTCTGCAGGTCGCGGGATTCGCGCTCCAGCGCAAGGCCGCGTTCGAGGAGGAGTTCCGGGATCTGGTGGGCGAGTTGGTAGGGTGACCGCGTGGACCTGACCCGCGTCTCGAACCTCGCGTTCGGAGTGGCCCTTGCCCTGTACCTGGTGGCCACCGTGGGGTATTTCCACTACCTGGCGTTCCGCCGCTCGGGGGTGCTCGCCGTTGCTCGGACGGTCGCGTACCTCGGGCTCGCAGTGCACGCCACCTCGGTGGTGACCCGGGGGATCGAGGCCGGCCGGGTGCCGTGGGGAAACCTGTACGAGTACGCCTCCGTGGCCGGCCTGCTCACCGTGGCCCTGTACCTGCTGGTCGTTGAACGCCGGTGGCACACCGAGGCCGTGGGAGGGTTCGCCCTGGCCATCCCGGTCGCCGCCATGGGCGCCGCCACCCTGGTCTATGTCCCTCCCGGCCCGCTGGTCCCCGCCCTGAACTCGTACTGGCTGCGGATCCATGTGGTGGCGGCGATGCTCGGCTCGGCGCTGTTCACGCTGGGGTTCGTGTTCACGGTCCTGTACCTGGTTCGAGACCGCCGCGAGCGCCGGGAAGCGGCCGCGGTGATCCCCGCCCGTGAGCCGGTCATGGCCGCCGTGGGCGCCGGTGGGGGCGAGCGCCCCGAGGACTACGCCTCAGCGGAGCCGGATGCGACCGACCCCCCGCCCGCACGCCGGAGCCGGCTCCCCGCCGCCTCGGTCCTGGATCGCATCGCCTACCGGACCATCGTGTGGGCGTTCCCCATCTGGACCCTGGCCATCATCTTCGGGGCCATCTGGGCCGAACAGGCCTGGGGCAGGTACTGGGGCTGGGACCCCAAGGAGGTGTGGTCGTTCATCACGTGGGTGGTGTTCGCGTCATACCTCCACGCCCGCGCCACGGTGGGGTGGCGGGGCCGCCGGGCCGCGTTGCTGGCAGTGGTGGGGTTCGCCGCGCTGGTGTTCAACCTGATCGTGGTGAACACGGTGATCCCCGGACTGCACGGATACGCGGACGTGTGATCTCGCTCACCCGATGGTGAGCGATCCGGACATCGTCGTCGGGTGAACGTCGCACTGGTAGTAGTAGGTTCCCGGTCCCGGGCTCTGGAACGCGTACTCGGTTTGCGTCGGCCCGGTGACGATGTCGCCGTTGAACAGCGCATCCCCGCCCTGCTCGGTGTACACCGCAAAGTTGTGGGGGATCCCCGCATCCTGGTTGTCGAACGCCACGGTGATCTCACCGTCCACAGGCACCGACAGCTCGGTCGTGTCGAAGGCGAGGTCCTGCGCGGCGATCTCGACCGCCCCTCCGCCGCCATCGCCGAGCTCCTCCTCGGGGGGAGGCGGGGACTCCTCGGCCGGCGGTGACTCCGCCGGCGGCGGGCTCTCGGGTGGCGGCTCGCCTTCGGCAGGAGGTTCACCCTCCGGGTGTTCGCCCTCCGCCACCAGGCTGTGAACCGGGCGCTCGCCGACCACCGCTCCGGCGATCCCGCCACCCACGATGGTCAGAACCAGCAACGTGACCAGGAACGCGAAGCCCCGTGTTCCCTTGATCGTGGCGGCCAGCGCGCAGCCCACCAGGATGTTGGTTGCGAACAGCAGTGCCACCCACGGCGCCAGCTCCTCGGGGACCGCCAGCAGCAGGCGGGAGAACGCGAAGATCAGCAGTCCCAGGAACACCAGAGCGCCGAGGGGGATCCCGATCCCCAGCAGCAGCCGGTTCCGCGCCTCGCGGCTCATCGCTGCCCCGCTTCCATCCGGTTCATCGCTCGCTCAACGTCCTGCCACACCGGCGCGTCGCTTCCGGACAGCTCGTCCTGCCGGTTCCACTTGAAGAACAGCACCGCGATGAATCCCCACAGGATGAACCCGCCGAGCAGCTTCATGATCAGCCCGGAGATTCGCTGGTCCACCACGGGGTCGAACCCCAGCATCGGCGTGGCCACCGCGTAGAACGGGTACAGGGTGCTGTCGGCGAACGTCAGGAACGAGGCCGGGACGGTGGGAACGATCGACTGGGCGAACAGGTACAGCATCTGTGCCGGGTACCGGAGCCTGGGGATCTCGAACATCGGGCTGAGGATGGGCATCCACATCAACAGCGCCGTCCCCACCAGCACGGTGTGCACCCCGAAGTGCACGGCCTCGGAGCGAAGGGCCAGGCCCAGCAATGCCGGCCAGTGGCTGAGCGCGATGAACCCGTTGAACAACAGGAGCGCCGGAACCGGGCGGGCCAGGTTCCGCACCACCGTGAACAGCCACCGGGGAGAGAGGAGGGCCCGGAGCAGCCACCCCGGAGTCCCCGCCAGCAGGAGCGGCGGTGCCACCAGGCTCATCAGGAGGTGCTGGACCATGTGCACGCTGAGGAGCCGCTCCTCGGCCAGCTCGTGGACCGGCCAGTCGGAGGCCACCCACAGGGTCAGGACGCCCAGGGTGAACGCGATGATCTGTCCCCGGCTGGCGGGGCGATCGCCGGGGGACACGTGGCGTGGGCCCAGCCGCCGCAGGGCCAGGAGGTAGCCGCCCTCCAGCACGAGGATCAGCAGCCACACGTCGAAGTGCGGATGCCAGCCGATGGTGGGGTCAGGCATCGGGGAGGAACACCCCGAACGTGAGCAGCACGATGATGAACACCGACGTCGCCAGGATGATCCCGGTGAGGAACAGCCGCTTGTAGATGGGGCTGTCGAACCGCAGATGCATGAACCACAGGACCACCGTGGCGAACTTGAGGACCATGAGGATCATCAGGGAGGCCACCACCACCGGGCTGGGGAGGAAGTCCACGTAGAACAGCCCGACCTCCATGGCGGTCAGGGCGGCCAGGACCAGCGCGACGATCACGTACTGCCGTGGGCCGGGGTGCCCGGCGTCTTCCTCCGGAAGGTGGGCCGCGCCTCCCGGCTCGAACTCCTCGCGCTGGGTCTCTGCGGTAGCCATGGTCAGTCAGGGATGAGGTACACGACCGTGAAGATCACGATCCACACGATGTCGACGAAGTGCCAGTACAGCCCGACCAGCTCCACCCGCAGTGCCCGTTCCTGGGGCAGCCGCCCGGACAGCGACATGCCGTACAGCGAGAGCAGCATCAGGATCCCAACGGTCACGTGGGCGCCGTGGAACCCGGTGAGCACGAAGAAGCTCGAGCCGAACAGGTTCCGGGACAGGGTCACGCCTTCCCGGACGAACACGGTGAACTCGAACACCTGCCCGCCGACGAACGTGATGCCCAGGAGCGCCGTGGCCAGCAGCCAGGCCCGCAGCTTCCGGTGATTCCCCTCCTGGATGGCGTGGAGGGCCAGCACCATCGTCAGGCTGCTCATCAGCAGGACGAACGAGGACACCGAGGTGTACGGGATGTCGTAGACGTCCTCGGGGAACGGACCCTGGATGCTCCGGCCCCGGTACAGCAGGTACGTGGAGATCAGTGCCCCGAAGAACAGGCACTCGGAGCCGAGGAACGCCCACATCCCCAGCTTCCGGTTGTCCAGCCCGGTGGCGGTGTGCGGGACCTGGGTGCCGTGAGTGGCCACGTCGCTAGTCCTCCGCCACCGGCTCGAGGCCCCATCCGATGAGCCCGCTGATGGTCATCAGCGCGCCAACGATGACCACGGCCCACCAGTCGTAGATCAGCCCGTACCCGATGAGCGGCAGCCCTCCCGCGGCCAGGAGGGGGAAGTAGGAGGGGTCGGGCATGTGGATGTCGTGGTGCTCCTCCTCTTCCTCGTGATCTTCCTCTTCGTCGTGGCCGTTGGCCGCCCCGGCCACCACCGGAACCGGAAGGCCGCGCTCATCCTCCGCGTACTTCCGATGCCACAGCTCGTCGCGGTGGTGGACCTCGGGGATCTCGGCGAAGTTGTAGTGGGGCGGCGGTGACGGGATCGACCATTCCAGGGTCCGGGCGTCCCACGGGTCGGCTCCCGCTTCCTTCCCCCGCATCATGCTCCGGACCACGTTGATCATGAACACCAGGATCGAAGCCGCGATGACGAACGAACCGATGGTGGCCACCAGGTTCCACATGTCGAACCCCAGGCCCTCGCCGTAGGTGGGGATCCGCCGGCGCATGCCCTGAAGGCCCAGGATGTGCATGGGGGCGAACGTCAGGTTGAACCCGATCAGCATCAGCCAGAAGTGGGTCTTGCCGAGCCGCTCGTTGAGCACCTTGCCGGAGACCTTGGGGATCCAGTAGTAGGCCCCGGAGAACAGCCCGAAGATGGCCCCACCGAACAGCACGTAGTGGATGTGGGCCACGATGTAGTAGGTGTCCTGCTGCTGAGCGTCCGAGGGCGTGATGGCGTGTGTCACACCGGACAGCCCGCCGATGATGAACATCGCCACGAACCCGATGGAGAACAGCATGGGCGTGGTGAACCGGATGGACCCGCCCCATAAGGTGCCCAGCCAGTTGAAGATCTTCACCCCGGTTGGCACGGCGATGAACATCGTCGATAGGGCGAATGCGGCGTTGGCCACCGGCCCCAGGCCGACGGTGAACATGTGGTGGGCCCACACGCCCCAGCCCATGAACCCGATGGCGATCCCGGAGAACACCACCGCGGCGTACCCGAACAGCGGCTTGCGGGAGAACGTGG
>DAITPV010000148.1:0-5528 GCA_036833435.1 Actinomycetota bacterium
TCCGGCCCGGCGCACTGACGGATCCCCACATCTGAGGACGCCTGGGTCGCGGAACACGTCAGCCGCATCCCCAGGAACCCGGTCCTGCCCTCCACCACGTCCTCGTAGAGCGCGCCATCTCGAGGGAGGTGGTCCGCGCCACGGTTCGACTGGCACATGAACCCGGCGGGAGCCCCCTCGCCACCCTCCTGCGGCGTGCACAGAGCCATCTCCGGTGGCCCCGAATCGAGCTCTTGGCCCTCCTTGGTCTCCCAGGTCACGCCGAAGGTCTGGATCTCCCCGCTCCCGTCCTCGCACACGATCTCGTCCGATCCGGCGCCATCGGTGGAGGGGAGGGATCCAGGCCTGCACACCACGTCCTCCCCCGAGACCGAGGCCACCTGGAAGTCGGTGACAGGAACAGCAACCGCCTCGACGGGCGTCTGGAGCACGGAGTACAGGGCAAAGAACACCGGGAGCTGGAGGATCAGCGGCAGGCATCCGCCGAGCGGGTTGACCTGGTGTTCCTTGTACAGCTTGGCCAGCTCTTCGTTCAGCTTCTGCCGGTTCCCCTTGTACTTTCGCTGAAGCTCCTTGACCTTGGGCTGGACCCGCTGCATGGCGGCCATGGACCGGGTCTGGCGGATCGTCAAGGGCAGCATCACGGTTCGAACCGTGATGGTGAGGAGGATGATGGCCACCCCGTAACTGGGGACCACGCTGTAGAAGAACGACACGATGGCCCCGAGGCCCTTGAGGAGGCTGTCCCAGATCACCGGACCCCGTCCCTGTATGACGTTCTCATACTGTGGAGCCTCGGGCCGTCTCGGGGGCACCTCGGCGCCAGGTTCCTCGCTCGGGCACCGGGTCCGGGCCGCCGGCCGTGAGGGGACTGCACCGCAGGACCCTCCAGACGCCCAGGGCCAGACCCTTGAACGCTCCGTGCACCCGGATCGCCTCCAGGGCGTACGCGGAGCAGGTCGGATGGAACCTGCACCTGCCGGCGAACATCTTGCCGATCGTCAAGCGGTACAGGGAGATCAGGCCCACCAGAATCGTTCGAATCGGCCATCCGGCCGCCCACAGGGCCCGGCGGAGCGACTCGGTCACTCTCGGATCACCCCGGCTTGGGTCAACAGGTCTTCGATCTCCTCGATCAGCTCGGAAGCCTTGGGGTCGTCGAACGGTCCCCGGGCCACCAGTACCAGTTCGTGTCCGTCGGTCACCCTGGATGACAGGGCCCGCCACGCCTCTCGCAACAACCGGCGAGCCCGGTTCCGTGCCACGGCTCCGCCCACCCGTTTCCCGGTGATCCACGCAGCTCTGGATGGGCCCGCGCCGGGCGCAACGTACAGTACCACCCGCCTTGATCTGCGGGATGCGCCGCTGCGAAGGACGCGAACGACCTCCTGCGAACGGCGAAGCCTAGGCGCTGAGCCTGGCCCGCCCCTTGGCTCGCCTGCGGCCAATGATCGCCCGGCCCGCCCGGGTGCGCATCCGCGCCCGGAAGCCGTGGGTTCGCTTGCGCCTGCGGTTGCTCGGTTGATATGTGCGCTTCATCGGTCCAAATAAAGTAACAAAAAGAACCCGACGGCATGTCGTCCCAGGTCAGGCCCGCACTCGCAGAACGTGTCATTCTTGGTGAGCCGGGACCCCGGGTCTATAATCCTCAACAGTTTTCCCCACGGGGCCGCCAGCACGGCGGCCCCGATTTGCTTCCCCAGCGAATTGCACACCTGTGGAAAAGGGTTGTGGATAAATCGGCTGAGGGAACCGCGCAGCAGATCTGGTCCGCCGCGGTGGACCGCATCCAGGCAGAGGTACCCCCCAACAGCTACAGCCTGTGGTTCTCCGGGGTCCGGGCCGAGGACATCGCGGACGGGGCGCTGGAGCTCACCGCTCCCAACGACTACGTTCGATCCTGGATCGCCAGGCACTACCTCGATCTCATCACCCGGTTGGTCGGCCAGGTGAACGGCAGCCCGCTCGAGGTCCATCTGGGAACCGACCCACAGGCCCCGCTCGAAGCACCGTCCGTGGAGCCTCCGGCGACGGAGCTGGACCCTCAGCCCGAGCCATCTCCGTTCCCCAGCCGGTACACGTTCGATGACTTCGTGTTGGGCGCGTCGAACCGCTTCGCCCACGCCGCGGCCATGGCGGTGGCGGAAGCTCCGCCCTCGAAGGCCTACAACCCCTTGTTCATCTATGGGGGAGTGGGGCTCGGCAAGACCCACCTGCTCTACGCCATCGCCAACCACATGATCAGGCTCACGCCGTCGGTCCGTCCGAAGTACGTGACCACCGAGGCCTTCGTCACCGAGTTCATCAAGGCCGTCCGGGAGGGCCAGGGCTACCTGTTCCAGCGCCGGTACCGGGACGTCGACGTCCTGCTCGTCGACGACATCCAGTTCCTGGCCGGCAAGGAGGAGACCCAGTCCGAGTTCTTCCACACGTTCAACACCCTGCACGGCGCGGAGCGGCAGATCGTGATCGCCAGCGACCGTCCGCCGCAGGAGCTCTCCGCGTTGGCCGAGCGGTTGCGCAACCGGTTCCGGTGGGGACTGATCGTGGACATCCAGCCGCCGAACCTGGAGACGCGCATCGCCATCCTCCAGCAGAAAGCGCTTCGCGACGGACTTCAGGCCCCAGACCCCGTCCTCAACTTCATCGCCGAGCGGTTCGACGCCAACATCCGCGAGCTGGAGGGAGCGCTCCTCCGGGTGGTGGCGTTCGCTTCGCTGTCGCAGCTGCCGGTCGACCTCCCGCTCGCCGAGCGAGCCCTCGAGGACCTCCTTCCCCAGGGCGGCAGGGAGGTTCCTCCCGATCTGATCCTCACCGAGACCGCGAAGTACTTCGGCCTCCGGCGCGAGGACCTCGTCTCCAAGAGCCGGTCACGGCCGCTGACCACCGCGCGGCACATCGCCATGTACCTGCTCCGGGAGCTCACCGGCCTGTCGCTCATCAAGATCGGCGAGCTGTTCGAGCGCGACCACTCCACCGCGCTGCACGGCATCAAGCGCATCGAGACCCTCATGCCGAACCGCGACACCGTGTACCGCCAGGTCCAGGAGCTGACCAAGAAGATCAACGCCACGGTCCGGGGGATCCGTTGAGGATTCCTGTGCACGACACCCGCCGGCCGCTTCCGGCCACCGGACTTCTGTTCGCCCGTCCACGGTTCTCCACACCTCTGCGCACTGTCACCCCCACCCGGTACGCTGCGAGGAGTGGGTGATGTCCACTTGTCCACCGCCCCTACTACTGATGCTGTTGGAGAGAACAAAGAGACTGAAGGAGGCCTGTGGTGAAACTTCGGTGTGATCGCGAGGCGTTGTCGGAGGCGCTGCAGACCGCTCAGCGAGGCGTGTCCACCCGCCCCGGGATTCCCGCCCTGACCGGTGTGCTGCTGTCCGCATCCGGAGGAGAGCTGGCACTGACCACCACCGACCTCGAGGTCACCACGGAGATCACGCTGTCCGTGGACGTCCGGGAGGAGGGGAGTGCCCTGGTCCCCGCCCGGCTGCTGGCCGACATGGTCAAGGCCCTTCCTCCCGACGCGGTGGACTTCGAGACGGATGGATCGCAGGCCAAGGTGATCTGCCGGAGCTTCGAGGGAACACTCAGATGCCTGTCTGCCGAGGATTTCCCGGCGGTCCGCGACGTGGAGGGGGTCCGGGTGACCGTCAAGGCCGAGGGGTTCGGCGAAGGGGTGGGCCAGGTTGCCCGGGCGGCGTCGCGAGACGAAGCCCGTCCCGTGCTCACCGGTGTCCTGATGGAGGCGAACCGGGAAGGCCTGACCATGGTGGCCACCGACTCGTATCGCCTGGCCATCCGGGAGGTCCAGGCCACCGGGGAAGGGGAGGCCAAGGCGCTCGTTCCTGAGCGAGCGCTCTCGGAGGCCGGACGAGCCGCAGCGGGGGACGAGAAGGGGGAGGTGGAGATCCTGCTGGGGCAGTCGCAGGCGGCGTTCCGGGTGGGCACCCTCCGGCTGACGACCCGCCTGATCGACGGCGAGTTCCCCAACTATCGGCAGCTCCTGCCGGAGCCCGGGGAGAACCGCCTGTCGGCGAACCGCCAGGATCTGCTCGAGGCCGTGCGCCGGGTGGGACTCCTGGCCCGGGAGAGCTCGCCGGTCCGGCTCGAGCTGAATGCGCTGGGGGTTCGCCTGACCTCCTCGTCACCCGACCTCGGCGGTGCGGTGGAGGCCGTGGAGGCCAGCTACGAGGGCGAGGAGCTCACCGCGGCCTTCAACCCCAACTATTTCGGCGAGGGGCTGGCGGGGGTCACCACGGATCGGGTCCGGGTGGAGCTCCGGGACGGCCTCAAGCCGGCCCTTATCCGAGGCGACGGGCAGGACTCCTTCACGTACCTGGTCATGCCGGTGAAGCTCCCCGCCCCCGTGGGGTAGGTGCGGCTGCTCTGGCTGGAGGTCCGGGACTTCCGGAACCACCGGGAGACCTCCCTGGAGGTGCCCGATGGGGTGGTGGTGGCCGTGGGGCCCAACGCCCAGGGCAAGACCAACCTCCTGGAGGCAGCCCATTACCTCCTGACGCTGGCGTCCCCCCGTTCCGCCTCGGACCAGCCGCTGGTCCGCTCGGGAAGCGAGCAGGCCTACCTTCGAGGTGAGGTTGAGACAGAGACCGGCCGGGTCCTGGTGGAGGTGGAGGTCCGGGTCCGGGGAGCGAACCGCATGCAGGTCAATCGGAGCTCGGTGCGGCGCAAGCGAGACCTTCGCCAGCGGGTCCGTTCGGTGATGTTCATCCCCGAGGACCTGGCGCTCATCCAGGGCGGTCCAGAGGAACGGCGGCGGTTCCTGGATGAGGCGGTGGTGTCCCTGTGGCCCGCGGAGGAGGCCTCCCGGACCGCCTACGACAAGGCCCTCCGCCAGCGGAACCGGCTGCTCAAAGAGCACGAGGGGCCGGAGCCACCGCCCGATCTGGAGGCCTGGGACGCGGAGCTGGCTCGGCACGGCGCCGCGGTAACCGCCGCTCGGGGGCAGGCAGCAGAGCGGGTGGCCCCTCGGGCAAGTGACGAGTTCGTCGCGGTGGCCGGGGACCGGTTGCACGTCGACTACGTCCCCTCGGTGGAGGGGGACGGCGATCTCGAGGAGGTCATGCGCCGGCGCCTGGCCGAGCGCCGTGAGGACGAGCTGGTGCGCCGCACCACGCTGGTGGGGCCCCATCGAGACGAGCTGGAGCTGGCGGTGGAGGACCTGGCGGCTCGACGGTTCGCGTCGCACGGTGAGTCCTGGGCGGGAGCCCTGTGCCTCCGGCTGGGGATCTCGGGAGCGGTGGGGGCGGAGGTCGGAGACCCTCCGGTCCTCGTCCTGGACGACCCGTTCTCCGGACTGGACCCCGTCCGCCGCCGGCGCCTGGCCGAGCGGCTGTCCGGTCGTGGCCAGGTGCTGATCTCGGTGCCGGATGAGGCTCAGGTTCCCGCAGGAGCGTCCGTGTGGGAGGTGTCGGAGGGACATGCCCGACCGCGAGCCACCTGACGACTCGGGCGATGCGATCGGGGCGGTGATCCGGGGCGTCATGGCCACCCCCCAG
>DAITPV010000149.1:0-5521 GCA_036833435.1 Actinomycetota bacterium
CCGCGCTGGCGCCGATCACCGATGCCAGCCTGGTCATGCCCACGGTGGCGGCCGCGCTCGGGCTCGGGGAGTCTCCCGAACGCTCCCCGGTCGAGCAGGTCGCCGAGCACCTCAAGGACAAGGAGCTCCTCCTGGTCCTGGACAACTTCGAGCAAGTCATGGACGCCGCCTCTGAGGTGGGCCAGCTGCTCACCCTGACCGAGAAGGTCCGCGTGCTGGCTACCAGCAGGGAACCTCTCGGCCTGCACGGCGAGGGCGAGTATCCGGTACCGCCGCTGGGGCTCCCGGACCCCGAGCACCTTCCCGGACTGGACGCGTTGAGCCAGTTCGAATCGGTGGCTCTGTTCATCGAGCGGGCCGCGTCGATCAAACCCGACTTCGCCGTGACCAACGACAACGCGCCCGCGGTCGCTGAGATCTGCGCCCGCCTGGACGGGCTCCCACTGGCCATCGAGCTGGCGGCGGCCAGGGTGAAGGTCCTCACTCCGCAGGCGATGCTGGACAGGCTCGAACACCGACTGCAGGTCCTGGGCCGGGGGTCCCGCGACCTTCCCACCCGGCAGCAGACCCTTCGCGACGCCATCGCTTGGAGCTACGACCTGCTGGAGGAAGACGAGCGAGTCCTGTTCGCTCGTCTGTCGGTGTTCATCCGTGGCTTCAGCCTCGAGGTGGCCGAGACGGTGTGTAACCCGGACGACGAGCTCGGGATGGACATCCTGGACGGCGTGGCGTCGTTGACCAACAAGAGCCTGCTCCGACAGATGGAGAGCGAGGTCGGAGAGTCCAGGTTCTTCATGCTCGAGACGATCCGCGAGTATGCCGGAGAACGGCTGGCGGATTCGGCGGACCATGAGACGGTGGTTCGGCGGCACGGCGAGCATTTCCTGGAGCTGGCGGAACGCGCCGCTCCCGAGCTGACGGGTCCCGCCCAGGTCGAGTGGCTGGACCTCGTTGCCACCGAACACGACAACCTGCGGGCTGCCATCGAGTGGGGGGCCGTGAGTGACGTCCGGTCGGCTCTACGTATCGGTGGGGCGCTGTGGCGTTTCTGGCAGATGCGCGGCCATCTCCGGGAGGGGCGGGAACGCCTCGAACGGCTGCTCGGCCTGCCCGGGAGCGAAGAGGATCCGGCCATCAGGGCCTCGGCCCTCGAGGCCTTGGGGGGGATCGTGTACTGGATGGGCGACATGCCTGCTGCTCGGGTCATCTACGACCAGTGCCTCCAGCTTCGTCGGGAGGTGGGGGAGCCCCGACAGATCGCGGAGGCTCTCTACAACCTGGGGTTCAGCTACAGCATCCGGCTGGGACCCGAGGGTGACCCGGCAATCGGCAAGGACCTGCTGAACGAGGCCCTTTCGCTGTTCCGTCAGCTGGGGGACGAGGGAGGCCAGGCCAGGGTCCTGTGGGGGCTGGGAAGCACTCACTTGACTGCGGAAGACTCCGAGGGAGCCCTGGCCCGGTTCCGAGAGGCCCTGGTGATCCACGAACGGCTGGGGGACCGATTCGGCGTCACCTGGGATCTGTTCGAGCTGGGCACGGCGCTCTCCCAGATGGAGCGTTATGCGGAGGCGGGCGAGTACTACGCGGATGCCCTGAGGATGCTCGTCGAGGCCGCCGACACCTCTGGTATCCCCCTGGTGCTGGGCGGTCTTGCCGCCGTTGCAGCGGCCGGAGGAAAGGGCGAGCGAGCCGAGGTGCTGGCGTCGGCCGCGACGGCGATGGAGACGGCCTCCGGCGCCGGGCTGACCCGGCTGAACGCGGACCTGGAAGGGTGGGAGGAGACTCGACGGGCCCTCCTCGATCCGCGTGATTTTCAGCGGGCCACCGCCCGGGGTCAGAGGATGTCCATTGACGAGATCGTGGCCTACGCTCTCGAGGGCCTGGGCAAGCCCTCCTCCACGTCGTAGCTTCGGCGCCTGCTCCGCGACCCTATGGGTAAGATTCCGGAGGAGGTGACGAAGATGTCGCAACCACAGGAGGACTTCCTCCCCCTTATGGGGATCGATCACGTTGAGTACTGGGTGGGCAACGCTCGCCAGGCCGCGTACTACTACTCCAAGGCGTTCGGGTTCCGGGTGGCCGCGTACGCCGGCCCGGAGACGAAGGTCCGGGACCGGGCATCGTGGCTTGTGGAACAGGGCGATGCCCGCTACGTGTTCACCGGCGGGATGGGGCCCGAGAGCGAGATCACCCGCCACGCGTACGAGCACGGCGACGGGGTTCGCGATGTGGCCCTCCGGGTCCCAGACGCGGCCGACGCGTGGGAGCAGACGACCAAGCGGGGCGCGGAGAGCGTGCTGGAGCCGACGATCCTCGAGGACGAGCACGGCAAGGTGGTCCGGGCGTCGATCCGAGCCTACGGCGACACCCTCCACTCGTTCGTGGAGCGGGAGAACTACTCGGGACCGTTCCTCCCCGGGTACCGGGAGGAAGAGTCCATTCCCGATGATGGTCCTCCGGTGGGCATCCAGGCCGTCGACCACGTGGTGGCCAACGTGGAGCTCGGAAAGATGAACGAGATGGTGGAGTTCTACGCCCGGATCCTGGGGTTCAGTCAGCTCGTCCACTTCCGCGACGATCAGATCTCCACCGACTACACCGCGCTGATGTCCAAGGTGATGTGGGACGGCAAGGGACGGGTGAAGTTCCCCATCAACGAGCCCGCCGAGGGGAAGAAGAAGTCCCAGATCGAGGAGTACCTGGAGTTCTACCGGTCTCCCGGCGTGCAGCACATCGCCATGGCCACCGACGACATCGTGGCCTCGGTGGACGCGCTGCGGAGCCGCGGCGTCCGGTTCATCCGGGTCCCGGCGACGTACTACGGGGACCTCAAGGAGCGCATCGGGGAGATCGACGAGAACCTCTCCGACCTCGAACGGCTGGGGATCCTGGCCGACCGGGACGAAGAGGGGTACCTGCTCCAGATCTTCACCAAGATCCAGCAGGACCGACCCACGGTGTTCTACGAGCTGATCGAGCGCCACGGCTCCAAGGGATTCGGCCTGGGCAACTTCAAGGAGCTGTTCGTGGCCATCGAGCGGGAGCAGGAGGAGCGGGGCAACCTGTAGTGAGCGAGGATCGCCGGTCCATCCGACAGGCCGCGATCCTCTCGGGATTGTTCGCCATCCTCGCCCCGGGGACTGCCGCCGTGCTCCTTCCCTGGCTGGTGGCCCGGGCATTCCCCGATCCCTCCCTCAGCGGCCCGTGGCGCTGGGCGGGACTGGTCCTGATCGTTCCGGGGGCAGCCATCGTCCTCGACTCGTTCGTGCGGTTCGTTCGGGTGGGCCGGGGGACGCCCGCACCCGTCGCCCCGCCCGACCGGCTGGTGGCCTCGGGGCTGTACCGGTACGTGCGAAACCCCATGTACGTGGGGGTCCTGGCCATCGTCGTCGGAGAGGCGCTGCTGTGGGGCCGGCTGGCGCTGTTGGCGTACGTCGCCGTGCTGTGGCTGGCGTTCCATCTGTTCATCACCCTCCACGAGGAGCCGTCCCTTCGACGGCGGTTCGGTCGCCAGTACGACGCGTACCGCGCCGCCGTTCGCCGATGGATCCCTCGGCTCACGCCCGCCCCCGCAGACCTCTCGATACACTCAGCCATGTGACCGACCCGTCACGCGAAGAGCTGGAGGCCGTCCTCGACCTGGTCTCCGCGGAGGCCCGGACGTACCTGGCCTCGGTCGATGAGCGCCCGCTCCGTGCTCCCGATGCCGACGAACGAGCCGCCGCCTTCGCGGGCCCGCTCCCCGAGGACGGCGACGGGGCGGCCACGGCGCTCCACCAGCTGTTGAAGGAAGGGCTCGACGCCACCGTGACCTCGTCGGGTCCGCGGTTCTTCCACTTCGTGCAGGGCGGGGTGACCCCCGCGGCCCTCGGCGCGGACTGGCTCACCACGATCCTCGACCAAAACCCGGGGATGTGGGTAGCCACGCCATTGGGGAACGGGCTCGCCGAGGTCTGTGTTGCGTGGCTCCTGGACCTGTTCGGCCTCCCCGCCGGGTGGGGCGGCGCCCTGACCACCGGTGCGACCACGGCCAACCTCACCGCCCTGACCGCGGCGCGACGATGGTGGGCGCAGCGCCACGACGTGGACGTGGATCGCCACGGCCTGGCAGGGCTCCCGGCCGTGCCGATCCTCACGGGCGGGAACATCCATCCCAGCTCGCGCAAGGCCCTGTCGATCCTGGGGCTCGGGCGTGAGGGCCCGCAGGTGTTCGCCAGGGACGATGCCGGCCGCGTCGACCTCGACGGTCTGGCCGCCGCGCTGCGGGACCTGGACGGGGCGCCGGCCATCCTCGTGGGCAACGCCGGCGCTGTGAACACCGGCGAGTTCGATCCCATCGCCGACCTGGCCGATCTGGCCGAAGAGCACGACGCGTGGCTGCACGTGGACGGCGCCTTCGGCCTGTTCGCGGCGCTGTCACCCCGGAGCGCACATCTGGTGGAAGGGGTGGACCGAGCGAGCTCGGTGATCTCGGATGGACACAAGTGGCTGAACGTGCCGTACGACTGTGGGTTCGCCTTCGTCCGGGACCCGTCGCTGCTCCACGGAGCGTTCTCCTCGTCCGCCGCGTACCTCGCCGCCGACGACGATCCCCGAGCCCACCTCGATCGGGTGTCGCCCCAGATGTCCCAGCGGGCCCGGGCGCTGACCGTGTGGGCCACGCTCCGGGCCTACGGCCGGGACGGGCATCGCCGGATGGTCGAGCGGCATCTGGATCTGGCCCAACGGGTGGCCGGCCGGGTCGACGACGCGCCGGACCTCGAGCGGCTGGCCGATGTTCCGCTGAACATCGTGTGCTTCCGGTACCACCCGCCGGGAGTGGACGACGAGGAGACCCTCAACGAGCTGAACCGGACGCTCGGCGAAGCCGTGCTTCAGGACGGCCGAGTGTACGTGGGGACCACCACGTACCGGGGCCGGGTGGCCTTCCGTCCCGCAATCGTCAACTGGCGGACCCGGGAAGAGGATGTCGACCTGCTGGTCGACGTGATCCGAGAGCTCGGCGCGAGGTCGTGACCGACCGGATCGTCGAGATCCACCACGTCCAGCTGGCCATGCCTCCCGGCGAAGAGGATCTGGCCAGGAGGTTCTACGCCGACGTCCTGGGGCTCCGGGAGCTCCCCAAGCCGGAGCACCTGGCCGCACGCGGGGGCTGCTGGTTCCGAGGCCAGGGAGTGGAGGTCCACCTTGGCGTGGAGGAGTCGTTCGTCCCCGCTCGCAAGGCTCACCCCGCGTTCGTGGTCCGCGACCTGCCCGTCATGCGTCGGGAGTTGGAGGATGCGGGAACGGAGATCACCGAAGACACCCAGCTCGAGGGGTTCCGTCGGTTCTACGCCGACGACCCCTTCGGCAATCGCCTCGAGTTCCTGGCTCCGGGCTGAGAGCGGGTCAGTCCCCCTCGGCAAGTCGAACGTAGCCGGTCCCGCCCACCGCCTCCACGTCCCAGCGATGTCCGAACGCCCTCAGGCCACGGATCTTGATCCGGCCGATGGATTCCGGGAGAGCCGGGCGCGAAACGAGC
>DAITPV010000150.1:0-5520 GCA_036833435.1 Actinomycetota bacterium
CTCGCCCCGACTGGCAGATCTTCCAGGAGCTCTCCGAGGTCCTCGGAGCCGACATGGGGTTCGGCTCGCTCGAGGACGTCCAGCATGAGCTCGGTGGCCTGGTTGCTCCTCGGGACATCCCATTGACCCCCGGAGCCAGCCGGCGGGAAGAAGCCGCCGGCGAGGGCCCGGTGTTGTTCACCTACCCGCTGCTGGTGGATGAGGGCCGGCAGTCGGAGGGAGCCGCCGAGCTGAAGGAGGCGCTGGCCGAGGAGCCGTTCCTGGAGATCAACCCGGAGGACGCCGCGGGTCTGGGGCTGGAGGACAACGGCCGGGCCCGGGTGAAGACCGAGGCCGGAGAGGCGGAGCTTCCCGTCCGGGTGAGCGAAGGGATCGTCCCGGGAGCGCTCTTCGTGCCGTGGAACCAGGAAGGGTTCCGGGCCAACGTCCTGCTGGCGGGCCGGTTCCGAGCGTCGGCCACCGTCGAGGCCGTCGCCCCGGTCGAGGAGGCCGCGAGCTGATGGACCTCGTGGACTGGATCCTCCTGCTCGTCCGGGTGGTGGTTGTCTTCCTGGCGCTGATCGTGTCGGTGCTGTTGCTGATCTGGGCCGAGCGGAAGATCGTGGCCGACATGCAGACCCGACTCGGCCCCAAGCGGGCCGGGCCGTTCGGTCTCCTGGTCACCCTGGCCGACGGCATCAAGCTGTTCTTCAAGGAAGGAGTCACCCCCACGCAGGTGGACCGGCCGGTGTATGTCCTGGCCCCCATCGTCTCGCTCGTGACGGCGCTCCTAGCGTTCGCGGTGGTGCCCTTCGGTGCGGGCATCGTGCTGTTCGGGCGGGAGATCCCGTTCCAGCTCGCCGACCTCAACGTGGGGATCCTGTTCGTGCTGGCCATGGGGTCCCTGGCGGTCTACGGCGTGGTCCTTGCGGGGTGGTCGTCGGGCTCGGCGTATCCGCTGCTGGGAGGGATCAGGTCCAGCTCCCAGATGATCTCGTACGAGGTGGGGATGGGGCTGGCCGTGGTGGCCGTGATCATGTACTCGGGCACCATGCGGATGTCGGAGCTGGTGGCCGGTCAGGATCGGATCTGGAACGTGATCCCTCAGTTCCCGGCGTTCCTGATCTTCGCCACGGCCGCGCTGGCCGAGAACAACCGGCCGCCGTTCGACCTCCCGGAGGCGGAGACCGAGCTGGTGGCCGGCTACCACACCGAGTACTCGGGGATCCGGTTCGCCATGTTCTTCCTGGCCGAGTACCTCCACACCATCACGCTGTCCGCGGTGATCGTCACGCTGTTCCTGGGTGGGTGGCGTGGCCCGGTGTTCGACTTCCTTCCCGGCCTGTGGCCGCTGGTGTGGTTCGTGCTCAAGGTGATCGCGGTGGTGTTCGTGCTCATCTGGATCCGGGCCACGCTTCCTCGGTTCCGGTATGACCGCCTGATGTCGTTCGGATGGAAGGTCCTGATCCCCTGGGGGCTGGCGTGGGTCCTGGCCACCGGGGCCATCGTGGTGCTGCCCGACGTCTACGGCCGGGACACGTTGTTCCGGTGGGTGGCCATCCTGGCGGGCGCCACTCTCCTCCTGTCCCTGGTCGCCCCGATGTTCCGCCGCAAGCCGCAGCCTTCGGAGGAGGTGGCGCCGTGATCCGGGAGCTTTTCAGGGGCCTGGGGGTCACGTTCAAGAACATGTTCCGGAAGCCGGTCACCATCCCGTATCCCCAGGAGATCAAGAACCTCCCGCCCCGGTCTCACATCGGACGCCATCTGCTGAACCGTCACGACAATGGGCTGGAGAAATGCATCGGATGCGAGCTGTGCGCGTGGGCCTGCCCCGCCGACGCCATCTATGTGGAGGGCGAGGACAACGACGCCGAGCACCCGGTGTCGGCGGGAGAGCGGTACGCGAAGACGTACCAGATCAACTATCTGCGGTGCATCATGTGCGGCCTCTGCGTGGAGGCGTGCCCCACCCGGGCGCTCACGCTGACGTCCGTGTTCGAGATGTCCTATGAGAGCCGCGAGGACGCCATCCTGGTGAAGGAGCAGCTGCTGGAGCTGCCGCCGGAGCTGGGCACGGCCCCGGGGACCGAGCAGGGGTAGGGCGTGGACCTCATCGTCTTCTGGGCCATGGCCCCCGTCAGCGTGGGAGCCGCCGCCTTGATGCTGTTCCAGCGCAACGCGGTCCACGCGGCCCTGCTGCTGATCCTCAACCAGTTCACCCTGGCCGTGTTCTTCGTGCTCCTGGATGCTCATTTCCTGGCCGCGGTTCAGGTGATCGTGTACGCCGGCGCGATCATGGTGCTGTTCCTGTTCGTGATCATGTTCCTGGGGGTGGATCGCCGGGAAGCGCTGGTCGAGACGATCCGCGGGCAGCGCCCCCTGGCGATCGGTCTGGGACTCCTGCTGGTGGCCGAGGTGGTCCTGGCCGTGCGCCTGGGGATCGGGCTATCAACCGCTCCGGGCCCCGCGCCCCAGGGTGACAACGTCCGGGCCGTGGCCCGGACCCTGTTCACCGACTACGTGTTCCCGTTCGAGGTGACGTCGATCCTGCTGATCGTGGCCGCGGTGGCGGCCATGGTGCTGGCGCGGCGCACGGCCCGCGGTCTGCCGCACCTCACCGCCGAGGACCCCGAGCCCCTGGCCGAGCGCACGGCGGAGCCGGAGCCCGTCCCGTGAAGACGCCGATCGCCTACTACCTGCTGCTGTCCGCCCTGCTGTTCTCGATCGGCACCGTCGGCGTGTTGGTTCGTCGCAACGCGCTGATCATCTTCATGTCGATCGAGCTCCAGCTGAACGCGGTCAACCTCACGCTGATCGCGTTCTCCCGCCAGCTCGGCGAGGTGAACGGCCAAGTGCTGGCGTTCTTCTCGATGGTGGTGGCCGCCGCGGAGGTGGTGGTGGGGCTGGCCATCATCGTTGCCATCTTCCGGCGCCGGGTCACGGCCAACGTCGACGACGTGAACCTGTTGAAGTGGTGACCGCCGGATGATCGATCTCGTCTGGCTCATCCCCGCACTCCCGTTGGCCGGGGCGATCGCGCTGCTGGTGGCCGGGAAACGATTGAGGCCCGTTGCCGGTGGCCTTGCGTCGCTGTTAGTCGGTGGCTCGTTCGTCGTTGCCGTCCTGGTGCTGATCGACCTCCTGGGACTCGGCGAGGGGCAGCGGTCGGTGATCGTCCACGTGTACGACTGGATCGATGTCGGGTCGTTCGACGCCCCGGTGGCGTTCCGGGTGGACCCGCTGTCGATGGTCATGGTCCTCACGGTCACCGGCGTGGGGTTCCTGATCCACGTGTACTCGATCGACTACCTGCACGGAGACCCGCGGTACACGCGGTACTTCGCCTACCTGAACCTGTTCGTGTTCTCCATGTTGATGCTGGTCCTGGCGGACAACTTCGTCCTCCTGTACCTGGGGTGGGAAGGGGTGGGGCTCTGCTCCTACCTGCTGATCGCGTTCTGGTTCCAGCGCAAGGCCGCGGCCGATGCCGGCAAGAAGGCGTTCATCGTCACCAGGATCGGCGACACGGCGATGCTGATCGGGATCTTCCTGATCTTCAGCACCACGGGCTCGGTGGAGTTCGAGGAGGTGTTCGGGGCCGCCGGCAGCATGGCGTCGGCCACCGCCACGGCGATCTCGCTGCTCCTGTTCGCCGGGGCGGTGGGGAAGTCCGCGCAGCTCCCACTCCACGTGTGGCTGCCGGACGCCATGGAGGGCCCCACGCCCGTCTCGGCATTGATCCACGCCGCCACCATGGTCACCGCGGGGGTGTACCTGGTGGCCCGAACCCATGAGGTGTTCGAGGCGTCACCGGTGGCCCTCGACGTCGTGGCGGTCATCGGAGTCGCCACCGCGATCTACGCGGCGTTGTCGGCGATGGGCCAGGACGACCTCAAGCGGGTACTGGCGTACTCGACGATCAGCCAGCTGGGCTACATGTTCCTGGCGGTGGGGGTGGGGGCGTACGGCGTGGCCATCTTCCATCTGGTGATGCACGCGTTCTTCAAGGCCGCGATGTTCCTGGGTGCCGGGAGCGTGATGCACGCCACCCACGGGGAGATCGACATGACCCGGCTGGGAGGCCTGTGGCGCCGGCTCCCGGTGACCGCGGCGGTGTTCACGGCGGGAGGGCTGGCCCTGGCGGGAGCGCCGTTGTTCTCCGGGTTCTTCAGCAAGGACCAGATCCTGGCCGCCACCTACGAGGCCGGGCGGACCGGACTGTGGGTCCTGGCCCTGGTCACCGCGGGGATCACCGCGGTGTACGTGGCTCGAGCCATCTCGCTGACGTTCCTCGGTCCTTCCCGGTACGAGGGCGGAGAGGTGGACGAGTCACCGGTCCTGATGACGGCGCCCATGGGCATCCTGGCCGTCGGGGCGGTGCTCGGCGGGCTGCTGGGCGTGTCGGCCACCACCGGGGTTATCCAGCGGTTCCTGAGCGGGGTGTTCGGGGAAGCGGAGCACGGCGCCGTGGCCGGAGGCCTGTCCGAGGTCGGCCTGGCGGTCATCGCCTCGGCGGTGGCGCTCGCGGGGCTGGCGATCGGGTGGTGGGTGTACGGCTCCGGACGCGTCGACTGGCCGGCGCTCCGGACGAGGTTTGCCGGCGTCCAACGGACGCTGGCTCACGGGTTCTACGTCGACGACTTCTACGGCCGAGCCATCGTTCTTCCGGGGAAGGCGGCGGCGTCGTTCGCAGCGAACGTGGTCGACACCCGGGTCATCGACGGAGCGGTGAACGGCCTGGGCCGGGGGTTCTCCGCGCTCGCCGGAGCGGGCCGGCGTGTCCAGACCGGCCTGGTGCGGACGTACGCGCTGACGTTCCTGCTGGGCGTGGTCGGGATCCTCCTGTTCGTGGTGGTGAGGTCCTAGATGATTCCCTGGCTGACCCTGACCGTGTTCATCCCGCTCGGGGGGGCGGCGGTGATGACGGTGTTCGCAGCCGTGGGGCGGCTGGCCCTTCGCGGGCGGGCGGAGGCGCGCGTCGAGCGGGAGGCGGATGCCGCCAGGTGGTGGACCCTGGCGATCACTCTGGCCACGTTCGCCGTGTCCCTGGGCGTCCTCGCCGAGTTCGGTGGCGGGGAGCCCGGGTTCCAGCTGGTGGAGCAAGCCGAGTGGGTCGGCCCACTCAACCTCCAGTACGTCGTGGGAGTCGACGGCGTGAGCCTGTTCATGGTCCTGCTGACCACGTTCCTGATGCCCCTTGCCGTGCTGGCGTCCTGGAAGATGGACCGCCAGCCCGGGTACTTCATGGCGTCACTGCTGGTCCTGGAGACCGCGTTGCTCGGCGCGTTCGTGGCCCTCGACCTCCTGCTGTTCTTCGTGTTCTTCGAGGGTCTGCTGTTCCCCATGTACCTGATCATCGGGGTGTGGGGGAGCGGCCGGCGGGTGTACGCCGCCGTGAAGTTCTTCCTGTACACCATGGCCGGCTCGGCGCTCCTGCTGGTGGCCATCCTGTTCCTGTACTTCCGGTCAGGTTCGCTCACCGGCACGCCGACGTTCGACCTCCGGGAGCTTCAAGGCCTGGCCCTTCCGGCGGTCACCGCC
>DAITPV010000151.1:0-5504 GCA_036833435.1 Actinomycetota bacterium
AATGAGCACCCCGGCGGGATCCGCTGTGGATCCGGCGGGTCACCGCCGAGGCCGCCGGGCTTGCCGCGATCGGCCTGGTTCCCGACACTGGGGAACGCTTCCGAGAGAGCCCGGGTATACGGGTGCGCGGGTGAGCTGAACACCGACCCCGCGGGCCCCTCCTCGACCACGCGACCGGCGTACATCACCGCGATGCGATCGCACAGGTCCTTGAGCACCGAGAGGTCGTGGGTGATGAACAGCAGCCCCAGCGAGAGCTCCTGTTGGAGCGTCCGAAGCAGTCCCAGGACCTGGGCCTGGACCATCACGTCGAGCGCCGTGGTGGGCTCGTCGGCGATCAGCAGGCGCGGAGAGCACGCCAGGGCCATGGCGATCATCACCCGCTGTCGCTGGCCCCCGGAGAGCTCGTGGGGGAAGTCCTCGCTCCGGCGCACGGGGAGGCCCACCCGCTCGAACAGGTCGCCGACCCGTTTTCCGGCCGCCTTGTCGGAGATGGATTCGTGGAGGCGGATCGCCTCGATGATCTGCTCGCCCACCCGTCGGACCGGATTCAACGAGTGCATGGCTCCCTGGAAGACTATGGCCGCTTCCGACCACCGCACCGCCCGGAGCCGCCCCCATCGCATGGTGAGCACGTCCTCGCCTTCGAGGAGGACCTCGCCGGTGACCTCCGTGCCGGGCGGCAGGAGCCGAAGGAGGGCATGGGCCACGGTCGACTTCCCGCACCCGGACTCGCCTGCCAGCCCGACCACCTCGCCCTCCCCGACCTCGAGGTTCACTCCCCGGACCGCGGGGACCGGGCCCGCCCCGCTCGGATAGGCCACCCGGAGGTCGCGGATCTGGAGAACGCTCATCGCCTGCGCAGCCTCGGGTTGAGGATCTCGTCCAGCGCGTACCCGCACATGGTGAACGCCAGCACCACGAGCACGATCCCCAGCCCCGGTGGAACCAGCCACCACCAGTACCCGGCGGTGGCCGCCCCGGCGCTGAATGCGGACTCCAGGATCGTGCCCCATGAGATGGACAGCGGATCCCCCAGGCCGAGGAACGACAGCGTGGTCTCCGACAGGATGGCGATGGCCACCAGGAGCACGGTGTTGGCGAAGATGATGGGCCCCACGTTGGGGAGGATGTGCCGGGTGGCCAGGTGCCAGTTCGAGGCTCCCAGGGCCCGGGAGCGCTCCACGTACGGACGGGTCTTCACCGAAAGCACCTGGGACCGGACGATCCGGGCGGTACTGGGCCATGAGGTGATCCCGATCACCAGGATGATGATCACCAGCGAGCGCCCCAGGATCGAGGCCAGGACGATGGCCAAGGGCAGGAACGGGATCACCAGGAACCAATCGGTGAACCTCATCAGCACCGACTCCGTCCACCGACCGTAGTAGCCGGCCACGATCCCCACCACGGAACCGATGACGATGGAGATCAGGGTGGCGAACAGCCCCACCAGCAGGGAGATCCTCGAGCCCCACACCGTGAGGGTGAACACCGAGCGCCCCAGGTCGTCGGTACCGAACGGGAACTCCAGGCTGGGCGCTTGGTTCGGTTCCCCGGTGCACGCACACGTGGGGTCCAGACCTTCCTCGGCACTGATCAACGGAGCGAAAACGGCTACCAGCACGAAGACCACCAGGATGATCAGCCCGGCCATCCCCATCTTGTTCTTCCGGTAGATCCGAACGATCCGCTTGAGCGACCGGCGCCGGCGGGCCCAGGCGATCTTGCGAGGGTCCTCGGGTACCGGTGGCGGCGGGGGCTCCTCGATCTCGACCGGTGGCCCGGCAACGGGGTCCAGCGGCAGCCTGGACATCAGCCCCTCCTGACCCGTGGATCGAGGTACGAGTACATCAGGTCTGCGATGAGGTTGAAGAAGACGACCGCCACGCTGAACAGGAGGAACACCGCCTGGAGGATCGGGAAGTCCTTGTTGTCGATGGAGTCCACCGTGAGCAGGCCGAGCCCGGGCCAGGAGAACACGTACTCGATGGTGATGGCCCCGGCGAACACGAACCCCAGGCTGAGGAACGTCAGCGTGATCGTCGGGAGCAGCGCGTTCGGCACCGCGTGGCGCCACAGCACCTGCTTGTCCCGGAGGCCCTTGGCCCGTGCGGTGTTGACGTAGTCCTCACCCATCACGTCCAGGACCGAAGACCGCATGATCAGCGCGTACTCCCCGAGATAGGCCACCGTGAGGGTGAGGAACGGGAGGAACATGTGGTTCAGGACGTCGATGACATGGTCGAAGCCGGTGAGCGCGACCCCAGCGGTCTCGTATCCTCCGGTTGGGAAGATGGCCGGGAAGGGCCCCACGCCGCCGGCCAGCGCCAACAGCACCAGGATCCCGAACCAGAACTCGGGCATGGCGTAGGCGACCAGCGTCACGCCCAACGACCCGACGTCGAACGCGCTCCCCCGCCGCCATCCCCCGTAGATCCCGATGATCAGCCCGATCACCGCCGAGGCGATCGTGGCCGCGCCCACCAGGAGGACCGTGGGCCAGATCCGCTCGCTGACCACCTCGGTCACTGGCGTTCCGGAAGCCAGCGAGACCCCGAAGTTGAGCGTGAGCGTGTCCGCCATGTACGTGACGAACTGCTGGGGCAGGGGCTGGTCGAGCCCCAGGTCTTGCTCCAGCTCCTGGATGGTGTCCTCGGTAAGAGCGCTGGTCCCCCGGAGGAGAAGCGTGGTCGGGTCGCCGGGCATCACCCGGAACAGGAAGAAGTTGAACACCAGAACGAAAGCCAGGGTGAGGATGGCCCCGAACACCTTGCCCCCCACGTACCGCCAGGCTCCCACCTGTCCCCCCTACGGCCGGTCCTCGGCTCCCCGACGCCGGATCATCGGAAGGAAGGCGAACAACAGGACCAGAGCCCCGGCGATCCCCAGCCAGGTGGTCCCGGACAGCCCGCGGAGCTCCCGGGTCACACCTCCCTCACCCACCGGGCGGATGCTGAGCACCGCGTCCCGGCTGTAGCCGGTCAGAAGGTCGCCCTTGGGCTGCGGCTGAGGGACGTACCCGCTGAAGGTGTCGGTGCGATAGCCCTGGAAGAGCGGCAGATAGAAGAGCACTGCGTACGGAGCGTCCTGGTAGTAGAGCCGCTGCATGTCGTGGATGATCTCCAGGCGGCGCTCCGGGTCGAGCTCGGTCCGCTGCTCGATGTACATCGCGTCGTACTCGGGGTTGCAGTAGTAGGAGTCGTTGTTGGCGTACGTCTGGGCGTCCGGCGGCCGCTCGGCGCAGGTGAAGTACCCCATCACCGAGTCGGGGTCGGGGTCGGGGATCCATCCCCAGTGGAACAGGTCGTACGTGCCCGCGACCTGCTCGTCGCTCATTCGGCCGGTGCTCATCGCGCTGATCTCGGTGTCGATGCCGATCTGCCGCAGCCACCCCTGGACGAACGGCGCCGTCTTGATGGTGTTCTGGTCGCTGGTCAGGGTGTAGTACCGGAACACCAGAGGCTCCCCACCGTTGGGCATCTCCCTCACGCCATCACCGTCGGTGTCCCGATACCCAGCTTCCTCCAGCAATGCGTTGGCCCCGGGGATGTCGAACCGGATGGCCTCCTCCTCCGTCGGGACCCACCGCGCCCCGCTGATCGTGACGGGGGGAACGATGGTGGTGCCCGGCTCCGAGTATCCCAGCAGCACCTTGTCGGCGATCTCCTGGCTGTCGATGGCCATCCGGATGGCCCGGCGGACGGTGGGGTCCTGAAGGGCGGGATGCCCGTCACCGTGTGGCTCGAACCGGCCTTCCGGAGCCTGGAAAGCCGAGCCGGTGTTCATCCCGATCTCGTCGAACGAGGGGATGCTTCCCACGTGGCGGCCGACGTTCGGCTCGCCCTCCAGGGAGTTGTACACGCTGGCCGAGTCGAAGTACGCGAAGTCGATCTCGCCCTGTTTCAGGGCCTCCGCCTGAGCATCCTCGTTCTTGAAGATCCGGTAGATGACCTCGTCCATGCCCGGCTCGGGGCCTTCCCAGTAGGGATTCCGCTCCAGCCGCACGAACTGGCCCCGCTTGTACTCGGCGATGAAGAACGGGCCGCTCCCCACGCTGGGAACGTTGGCGAACTGCTTCGGCTGCTCGAGCTCGTCCCAGATGTGCTCGGGCAGGATGTACGTGTACAGATAGGGAACCGATCCCGAGTACAGGCTCGTCGGCAGTGTCGAGCGAAGCACGACGGTCCGGTCGTCCACCGCCTCCACGCTCTCCATGAGTCGCAGGTAGTTCTGCGGCAGGTAGGCGTGGTTGTTCTTGTACAGATCGAGGGTGAACGCCAGGTCCTGGGCGGTGACCGGCTCGCCGTCGGACCAGGTGAGGTCGTCACGGACCGTGTACGTGAAGGTCCGGCCATCCTCGCTGGTCTCCACGTCGGTGACCAGGTCGGGGACCGCCTCCAGGTCCCGGACCCCGAAGCCGATCGGCAGGTGGTACGTGTACGCCCAGAAGTAGAAGTCGAGGGCGTTGTACCCGCGCATGGGATTAAGGGAGCTGGGCTCGGCGGTGTCGCCGAAGATGAACGTGACCTTCTCGTCTGCGGGCGGCGTGGGGCTCTGCGCCCCGGCGCCGGTGAACGTGGCCGCCGCGATCACCATCGCCGCAGCTGCGGCGGCCATCGACCGTCTTCCCGCTCTCGTCATCCGCCGGCCTCCAGGGCAGCCTCATCGATGGTCACCCGGTGCTCGTCGGCATCGACCGTGGCGGTGACCCCCAACGGGATGGCGGACAGGTGCTTCCCGTGGCCCAGGGGCAGGTTGAACACCACGGGGATGGCCATTGAAGCGAAGTGATATTCGAACACGTCCTCCATCGACCGGGTCCGGATCTGTGGATCGGGGAACCGCCACTCCTCGCACTGATACATCTCCCCGATCACCACCCCGACGACGCCGTCGAGCTTCCCGGCGTTCCGCAGGTGGGTGAGCTGGCTGTCGACCTGCCACGGCGGGGAGTGGAGGTCCTCGAAGAACAGGATCCGGCCGTCGGTGTCGATCTCCCACGGCGTGGCCAGGCTGTCGAGAAGCAGCCACAGACATCCGCCCACCAGCTCTGCCGTGACCCGGCCGGATCCCATGGCCCCCGCGTACCGATCGTCGGGACGAATCGGCACCTCCCCGAGTGGGTCGGTGGACGTCAACGCGGTGAGGAGCCGGTCACTGGTGAAGTCCGAGAACTTGCGATCGCCGACGCCCAGGAGCCCGTTCCCGTAGAACGTCACCAGGCCGGCGTGCTTCCGGAAGGCCAGGTGGAACACGGTGATGTCCGAGAACCCAACGAACGGCTTGGGGTGAGCGGCGATCACGTCGAGGTCCAGGAGCGGAGCGACCTCGGCGCAGCCGTACCCTCCCCCGAGGACCTGCACCACGTCGACCTCCGGGTCCTCAAACATGGCCTGGATGTCTCGGGCCCGGGACTTTGGGTCGCCGGCCACGTAGTCGTCGCGATCCCAGATCCCCTCGCCCAGCTTGACCCGGTAGTCCTTCGACTCCCACCACCGGAC
>DAITPV010000152.1:0-5500 GCA_036833435.1 Actinomycetota bacterium
GTGGCGCGATCTTCGCGGAGGACTCGCTGACGATCAACAACGCCACCCTCGTCCAGAACACCGCCGACAGTGACGGCGATGGCGGCGGCGAGGGCGGAGGCATCTACCGGGACGGCGGGACGACGACCCTCACGAACACGATCCTGGCCAACAACGCGGACAACTCGCCGGCGACGAAGCACCCCGACTGCTCGGGTGCAGTGAGCTCGGACGGGTACAACCTGATCGAGGACACCACAGGTTGCTCGATCACCGGCACCCAGGTGGGCGACGTCACGGGGAGCGACCCCGGTCTCGGGGCCCTGCAGGACAACGGAGGGTCGACCGATACGCACGCCTTCCCCTCAACCAGCCCGGCGTTCGACGCGGGGAACCCGGCAGCTCCCGGTTCCGGACCGCTGGCATGCGTCGCCACCGACCAACGCGGCGTCGCTCGTCCCCAGTTCGCCAGATGCGACATCGGCGCGCTTGAGCTTCAGCCCACCCCCCCGCCTTCTCCAACCCCGGTCGCCACGTGCCTGGGCCAGACCGCCACGATCCAGGGCACCGACGGGCCGGATGTCCTCTCCGGGACGGGCCAGGCAGACGTGATCGCCGCCCTCGGCGGAAACGACAGTGTCAACGGTCTCGGTGGCAAGGACCGGATCTGTGCGGGCGCGGGGGACGACAAGGCGTCCGGGCAGGGTGGTGCCGATCAGATCCTGGGACAAGCCGGCGGCGACCGTCTCAAAGGTCAGGGCGGCGGCGACACCCTGAAGGGCGGAGGTGGAGAGGACGACCTGTTCGGTGGCGGAGGGAACGACCGATGCCGCGGGGGCCCAGGCAAGGACGCAGACTCGGGCTGCGAATAGTGGCGGCACACGGCGATAGGAGGAATCCATGAAGGTGAAAGAAGGTCACCCCGTGAGGACCGCGATCCGCCTCAGCCTTCCGCTGATGGTCGTGGCCGCAATGGTCGCAGCGGCCACGCCGGCCAGCGCGGCACCGTGCATGGTTCCATCGGCCACGTATCCGGATCTCCAGACGGCCGAGAACGATCCCACCTGTGACCCGATCGTCGTGGCCGCGGGAGTGTTCGGGCCCGTGGACATCGACCGGAACCTCACCATCCAGGGAGCCGGGGCGGGGGCCACGTTCATCGAGGGAACGTCTGGCAGCGCCGGCATCCTGGCGGATACGGGCACAGCCACGATCACGGTCACCGGGGTGACCATCCGGAACGGAACCTACACCCCCGGCGCGGGGATCTACACGAACCCCGGGATCACGCTGAACCTCATCAGCTCGATCGTGGAGCAGAACCACTCGTCGGGTGAGGTTGGCGGGATCTACAACGGCGGAACCATGACCATCCAGGACTCTGCCATCCGGGACAACTCCTCGACGGGCCGAGCAGGGGGCATCTGGCTCGACGGGAACCTCACGATCATCCGAAGCCTCATCGAGGGCAACACGACGGGGTCCTTCAACGCGGGCCACGGAGCGGGAATCTACATGTACGACCCGAACAACCCCACGCTCACGATAACCGACAGCACGATGAGCGGGAACAAGGCGTTCGGCACCGGTGGCGCTCTCTACGCCACCGACACGGTAACGATGAACAACGTCACCATCGCCAACAACACCGCGGACGAGAATGTCGACGGTGTGGGCGACGGTGGAGGCTTCTACCGGCAGAACGGCACGCTCACCCTCTCCAACACGATCGTCGCCGGCAACCAGGACAGGTCCACGGGCGCCGATCCCCAGCACCCGGATTGTTCGGGTGAGGTCGCGTCGAACGGCTACAACCTGGTCGAGAGCCTCACCGGGTGCACGATCACCGGCAATCTAACGGGCAGCGTCACCGGGAGCTCCCCCGCACTTCTCCCCCTGCAGGCCAATGGAGGCCCGACCGAGACCCACGCCTTTGCCAGCACCAGCCCGGCGTTCGACGCGGGCAACCCCGCGGCCCCGGGGTCGAGCGGGAGCGCCTGCTCCACCACCGACCAGCGCGGAGTGGCTCGCCCGCAGTTCGCCGGGTGTGACATCGGGGCCTTCGAGCTCCAGGCTCCCTCCGCGCCGGCGGTCACGTGTCTGGGGAAGCCCGCCACGATCCAGGGAACCGCCGGACCGGATCAGCTGGCCGGAACGGGGAAGGCCGATGTGATCGCCGCCCTGGGAGGGAAGGACACCGTCAAGGGTCTCGGTGGTAAGGACCGGATCTGTGCGGGCGCGGGGGATGACAAGGCGTCCGGGCAAGGTGGTGCCGATCAGATCCTGGGACAAGCCGGCGACGACCGCCTGAAGGGACAGGGGGGCGGCGACACCCTGAAGGGCGGGGGCGGAGAGGACCAGCTGGCCGGCGGTGGTGGGAAGGATCGGTGTCGCGGAGGCCCCGGCCCCGATGAAGACTCCAAGTGTGAGTAGAGGGAGGAGCTCATGAAGGTCCATGTGTGGCTGAAGAAGAAAGACGGCATGTCCGCCGATGAGTTCAAGGACCACTGGCTCAACACCCACGCTCCAATCGCCCGGGACGGCTACGAGCACCTCCGCGGGTACCGGGTGCAGCTGGTGACCAGGGTCCCGGAGGGTCAGGAGGCCCCGTACGACGGGGTGGGCATCCTGGAATGGGATGACCGGGACGGGTTCAAGGCCGACATGGCCAGCGAGTCCGCGAACGCCGGGAACAAGGACCTGGCCAACTTCACGGATGGCTTTGGGCTCCTGTTCATCGAGGAGCACGTGATCAAGTAGTGCGCGCCCTGGAGCTCCGCCGGCACGGGCCGCGAGACCCGGACGCGGATCGCCTGTCGGAGGAGGGTCGAGCGTTGGCGGAAGCTGCCGGCCGCGACCTGCCCGGTGGGTACGAAGCCGTGTACTCCTCCCCCGCCAAGCGCGCCGCGGAGACGGTGGCGTGGTTCCTCCGGGGCCTGGGGCAGCAGCTCCCCGAGCGTCACGGCGTGATCGAGGGGCTGGCCTCCTCCGTCGAAGATCGGTGGCGGGCGGCGGGGAAGGCCTCGGGTACCGGCCGGGTGGACGCCGTGCGCGAACAGGATCCGGAGCTGGTCGAGGAGGAGTCGGCCCGACTGGCCGACGTGGCCCTGGAGCTGCTCACCGGCCTGCCCGACGGAACCCGGGCCCTGGCCGTGGGCCACAGCCCGTTGATCGAGGCCGCGGTGTACGGACTGACCGGGACGGTCATCGAGCCTCTTGCCGAGTGCGACGGGGTCCTCCTCGAGCAGGAAGGCGATGAGATCCGGCTGGCTCGGGAGTACCGGGGGGACACGTGACGCTGGAGGGCGCCGACCTTCGGACCTTCCTGGACGAGATCCGCCTGTGCCACTGGGCCACCGTGGGTCCCGACGGACGGCCCCGGGTCCGCCCCCTCTGGTATCTCTATGCCGAACGGGCCTTCTGGTTCACCACTCGGATGGAGGTCCGGCGCACCGGCGCCGACGTGGCAGCCGGGTCCTCCGTGGCGGTGTCGATCGCCAGCGAGGAGCGCCCGTATCGGGCCGTAATCCTCCACGGCGTTCCCGAGGTGTGGGAGCAAGATCGAGAGGCCTGGCTCGAGCGGATCGCCACCAAATACGGCCGGACCGAGGGGCTGAGTTGGCTGGCCCGTGCGCTGAAGGAACCCGACCGGGTTGTGTTACGAATGGTCCCCGAGCACGTACTGGCGTGGGACTACGGGAAGGGGGACTACCGCCTGATGCAGAAAGGCGCCTCGCTCAGCGTGGACCTGCCCTAGCCGTGCACGTCCTGTTCGTTCACCAGAACTTCCCGGCCCAGTTCGGCCACATCGCCGCGTACCTGGTCAAGGAGCACGGCTGGGAGTGCACGTTCGTGTCCCGCACCTCCCCGGGAACGGTGGCGGGGATCCGCAAGCTCCAGTACCGGACCACCGGCGGGGCCACCGAGGGGACCCACTACTTCGCCCGGACGTTCGAGAACGCGGTGGCCCATGCGGAAGGGGTGTACGAAGCCATCAAGCCACTGCGGACGGAGCTCCGTCCCGACGTGATCGTGGGGCACTCGGGATTCGGGTCCACCCTCTTCCTTCCGGAGCTGTTCCCCGACGTCCCCGTGCTCAACCACTTCGAGTACTTCTACCGACCGCACGGATCCGACATGGACTTCCGGCCGGAGTGGCAGGCGGACGATCGTGACGTGCTACGGGTCCGGGCCCGCAACGCGATGGTCCTGCTCGACCTGGAAGCCTGTGCCGCCGGGTACTCCCCCACGGCCTTCCAGCGGGACCTGTTCCCCGATGCGTACCGACAGAAGATCCGGGTCGTTCACGACGGGATCGACACGGCGTTCTGGCGGCGACGAGCCGTCGACGACCCCGTGGTCGAGGCCCTGGGGATCCGTCCGGAGACGCGCGTGGTCACCTACGTCTCCCGCGGCCTGGAGGCCATGCGGGGCTTCGACATCTTCATGCAGGTGGCCAAGCGCGCCTACGAGACGTACCCGGACGTGGTGTTCCTGGTGGTCGGTGACGACCGGGTGGCCTATGGAGGAGACCTCAAGCACATCGCCGAGCCGAACTTCCGCGAGCACGTGCTGGCCGGCGACCGCTACGACCTCGACCGCATCCGGTTCCTGGGCACCGTCCGCCCCCAGGTGCTGGCCCAGCTGCTGAGCCTGTCGGACCTGCACGTGTATCTCACGGTCCCCTTCGTGCTGTCGTGGTCGATGCTCGACGCCATGGCCTGCGGGTGCGTGGTCCTGGGTTCCGACACGGCTCCGGTTCGCGAGGTGATCGCCGACGGGCAGAACGGCCTGCTCCGCGACTTCTTCGACGTCGACGGCATGGCGTCCGTGGCCGTCGACGTTCTCAAGGATCCCGGCGCGTTCCGGGAGCTGGGGGCAGCGGCTCGGCGGACGGTCGAAGATCGGTACGCGCTCGACGCGGTCATGCCCCGGATGGTGGATCTCCTCGAGGAGGTGGCTGGAGTGTGAGGCAGGTTTGCCGGTTCCCGAGCCACGGTATCATCGAGCTCAGGAGGCATCGGTGCGCCGTTACCTCGTGGTCGCGAACCAGACGCTCGGCGGGCAGCACCTCGCTGAGGAGGTCCGTGGCCGGCTTGCCTCGGGATCCGCTCGGTTCCATGTGCTCGTGCCCGCCACCACGACCAACGACCAGGTGGTGTGGACCGAGGGCGAGGCCCGGGCCCTTGCCCAGCAGCGACTGGACCTGGCCATCGACCAGTTCCGGCAGCTGGGCGCCGAGGTGGACGGGGAGGTCGGAGACGAGAACCCCTACGACGCTATCCAGGACGCGGTGCGCGACCAGGAGTACGACGAGGTCATCCTGTCGACCCTCCCCGTCGGCGTGTCCCGATGGCTGAAGCAGGATCTCCCCCATCGGGTCGAGCGGGCCCTCGACCTGCCGGTGACCCACGTCGTCGGCGACCCCGACTGACCGCGACTACCCTCCGCTGATGCGCCGGTACCCGTCAGCCCCGCCCGAGAGCGCGCGAGCCCGTCGACAGCGCCGGACCAGGACCGA
>DAITPV010000153.1:0-5491 GCA_036833435.1 Actinomycetota bacterium
GGAGATCGAGGGCCTGGAGCGGCGGATCCGGTCTCGGACCGAGACCCTCGGCCGCCAGTTCGACCGGGTCCTGAACGTCCTCCGGCAGCTGGGCTACGTGAAGGACTTCTCGCTGACCGAGCGAGGGGAACGACTGGCCCGGATCTACGGAGAGGGCGACGTCCTGGTCGCCGAGATGATCGCCGAGGGGATGCTCCACGGGCTGGCCGCGCCCGAGGTTGCCGCCCTGGTCTCCACCGTGGTGTACGACGCTCGGGAGCGGCAGCCCCGAAGCGTGGAGATGCCCACGAGCACCGCGGCGACCCGGTACCGGCGCCTCCAGGACCTGTGGCGGCGGATCCGGCGGGCCGAGGAGTCGAACCTCGTGGAGCTGTGCCGCGAGCTGGATCCGGGGTTCGGGCCCACGGCGTTCCAGTGGGCGGAGGGGAAGCCGCTCGAGGATGTCCTGGGGGAGACCGAGATGGCCCCCGGAGACTTCGTCCGAACGTGCAAGCAGCTTCTGGATCTCCTTCGGCAGATCGAGGACGTGGGCGACGAGGACACCGCCCGGCTGGCGGGTGAGGCTCGGGTGGGGGTCAATCGCGGCGTGGTCGCCTACACGGGGCTCTGATGGACGCCCTGGCCACGCTGATGGGGCGGCTCCCCGACGGGGTGGTGAGCACCCACCCCGGCGAGCTGGCCAGCCGGTCCAGGGACCAGTGGGCCCTGGCCCTTCTTCGCGAAGCTCGGGGGGAGCGACTGCCCCGCCCCATGGCGGTGGTGTTCCCGGGGACCACCGAGGACGTCTCCACCACGCTGGCGTGGGCCGTGGAGACCGGCACCTCCGTGGTTCCTCGCGGCGGTGGGTCGGGAGTGACCGGCGGAGCGCAGGCCTCCTGGAGAAGCGTGGTGCTGGACCTGTCCCGGATGAACCGGATCCTGTCGGTGGACGAGGAGTCGCTGGCCGTGGAGGTCGAGGCAGGGGTCCGCGGCGACCGGCTGGACGCCCACCTCTCCGGCATGGGACTGACCCTGGGGCATTACCCGCAGTCGCTGGCCATCTCCACGGTGGGGGGCTGGCTCGCCTCCGCCTCGGCCGGACAGGCGTCCGCGGGCTACGGGACCATCGAGGACCTGGTGCTGGGGCTGACGGCCGTGCTTCCCGGGGGAGAGGTGATGCGCCTCCGCCCGGCGCCACGGTCGGCGGCGGGTCCCGACCTCCGGCGGTTGCTGGTGGGCTCGGAGGGCACGCTGGCGGTGATCACCGAAGCCGTGCTGTCCGCCTCGCGGGCGCCCGGCTCCATCCGGTGGGCGGCGTACGGGCCGAACGACTTCTCGAAGGGGGTGGCCCTGTCGCGGGCCCTGATCCAGGACGGGATCCGCCCCCTGGTCCTGCGCCTGTACGACGAGGCCGACGCCAGGCTGGCGATGTCGGCCGCCGGCCACGACGGAGGGCCGTTGCTACTGCTGGGCTTCCGCGACGACGACGCCGCCGGGTTCGAGGAGGCCCGGGAGCGGGCCCGCTCCGCCCGGGTGAAGAAGCTGTCCGAGAGCCTCGGGGAGCACTGGTGGGAGCACCGGAACGACGCGGTGACCATCTACCGCCGGGTGATGGGGGAGGAGCGGATGATGGGGCCCGGCGTGGTGGTGGACACCATGGAGGTCGCCGGGCTGTGGAAGGGACTCGACGGGCTGTACCAGGGAGTTCGGGAGGCCCTGCGCGAACACGCATCCCAGCCCGTGGGGTGCCACCTCTCCCATCCATACCGTTCGGGTGCGTCCCTGTATTTCACGTTCCTCATCCACGCCGAGGATGACGAGCAGGCCGAGCGCCGGTACGTGGCGTGCTGGTCGAACGCCGCGCGGGCATGCCACGAGGCCGGAGGGACGATCTCTCATCACCACGGGATCGGGCTGCTGAAGGCTCCCTTCCTCAAGGAGGAGCTGGGTGACGCGGGACTCGAGGTGCTGCGCTCGGTGAAGCGGGCCCTCGACCCGGGCGGCGTCCTGAACCCCGGCAAGCTCCTGCCGTGAGCAGCCCATTCGGCGAGCTGTTGCTGATCGCCAACCCCAGGTCCGGCCGGGGTCGGGTGGGCGACGAGCTGCCCGAGGTGGAGCGCCAGCTGATCGCTCACAAGCTCCGGTACCGGATCCTGGTCACCGAGGGCCCGGGCCATGCCACGGCGGCGGCTCGCGAGGCCCTGGAGTCGGGAACCCGGTTCCTGGTGGCCGCCGGGGGAGACGGCACCGTCCAGGAGGTGATCAACGGGATGATCGTGGACGACCGCCCGGTGGCCCAGGACGCCGTCCTCGGGGTCGTGGCGGCCGGCTCCGGATGCGACTTCGTCCGGACCTTCGGGCTTCCCGGCGACGCCACCCGGGCGGTGCGCCACCTGGAGGGCGACCGGCTGTACCCGATCGACGTGATCAAGGCCGAGTATCGAGACGGCCAGGGCTCGGTGGTGCGGTACGTGCCCAACATCGCGGAAGCGGGGCTGGGCGGCGCCGTGGTGGTCCGGGCCGAGCGGCTCCCGCGGTGGCTGGGCCGGTCGCGCTACTTCTGGGGGTTCTGGCTCTCGGTGGGCCGGTACCGCCCGTCGCAGCTCGAGGTCAAGGTGGATCGCAAGGAGTTCTCGGGGCGAGCCAACAACATCGTCATCGCCAACTGCCAGTTCTACGGGGGCGGCATGAAGATCTCGCCGCGCTCCTACCCGGGGGACGGGCTGCTCGAGGTCCAGATCAGCACCGGGCCCAAGTCGGACGCGTTCACCCAGATCCCCAAGATCTACAAGGGGGAGCACGTGCCTCACCCGAACATCAAGGAGATGCGGGGGAAGGTGATCTCGGTGAACGCGGATCGCAGCTTGCCCGTCGAAGGCGACGGGGAGGTCCTGGGGACCACCCCCGCCACCTTCACGGTGTTGCCGCAAATCGTGGCGCTCAAGATCTGAGCGCCGCCCGTCAGTCGAACAAGCTCACGCCCCCGGGGCCCACCAGCAACCCCAGGACGATGAGCACGATGCCGGCGATCATGGACCCTCGGATGATGGAGACGATCCCCGCGATCACCAGCACGGCCGCGATGATCCACAGGATCGTGTCCGTGGAACCTTCGTTCGCTTGGGCAAGGATGGCCAGCATGTGCCACCTCCTTTCCCTCGGCTTGTGGGCGGTTCAGGCTTTCCCCGGAGGCGCGGCCGGCAAACGGCCATCCATGGTGGCCAGCCGGGTCCTCCGGACCATGACGTCCTCGGGCTCGAGGGCCATCTCGCGTGTCTCGGCCAGCTCGAGCTCGACCCGCAGAACGGGCAGCCCCGGAACGGCGCTCTCCGCCAGCGACGGGTCCTGGCGGATCATCGCCACCGCGGACTCCCAGTCGTCGCCGTAACGCTCCACCAGGCGGATCCCCGAGGAAGGCGGAAGCCCCAGGCTGCCGGCCTCCCGTTCGGCCCGGTGGCGCTCGCCGTCGAGGGGCCGGGTCAGGCCCAGGGGGATCGATCGGGTCCGGCAGGGCCCGCCACGCTGCAGGGTCCGGCACACCCCGTCCACCACGTCCTGGGCCATGGCCCGGTACGTGGTCAGCTTGCCGCCGGTGATGGTGACCAGGCCCGGGGGATTCTCGGTGACCAGGTGCCGCCGCGACAGGTCGCGGGTGGAGCTCCCTGCGGTATCCAGCAGCGGCCGGATGCCGGCCCACGTGGCCAGCACGTCGTTCGCCCCTAGGTGGCCCTCGAACGCGCGGGCCAGCGAGTCCGTCACCACCGCCACGTCCTCGGGCTCTGCGGCCACCGAGTCGAGATCCCCGTCGTACGGCGTGTCCGTGGTCCCCGCATACACCCGCGGGCCCCAGGGGACCGCAAACACCAGGCTGCCGTCCCGGGCCGTCGACGGGACCGTCACCGCACAGCGGATCGGCAGCCGCCCGCGGTCGAGCACTACGTGGATGCCCTTGCTGGGCCGAAGCCTGGTGGGGGTGGAGGTGGCCAGGCCCTGGACCGCGCCGGCCCACGCGCCGGTGGCGTTGACCACCACCCGGGCGCGAACGTCCATCCGTCCCCCGTCCAGGCGGTCCACGACCGTGGCGCCGCGAACCCGTCCGTTTCCCGCGAAGGCCTCCACCGAAGCATGGTTGGCCACCAACGCCCCAAGGGAGGCCGCCGTCCGGATGATCTCCAGCGTCAGCCGGGCGTCGTCGGTGCGGCAGTCGAACGACAGGTGGCCCCCGGAGGGGCGAGCCAGAGTGGGAGCCAGCCGCAGCGCTTCCGCGCGGCTCACCCGGCGGTGAGGGAGGATCGTCCGCCCGAGCGTGGCGGTGTCGTACATCGAGAGCCCCAGGCCCACGTACATGCGATTGACCGGCCGCCGGGTGGGGATCAGGAAGCCCAGGGGCCGGACCAGGTGGGGGGCCAGCCGGCGCAGCAGGTTCCGTTCCCGGAGCGACTCGTACACGAGCCCGAACTCGCCGTGTTGCAGGTACCGGGCCCCTCCGTGGATCAGCCGGGATGACCGGCCGGAGGTCCCCGAGGCGAAGTCGTCCCGCTCGACCAGCCCCACGGAGAGCCCTCGGGACGCGGCGTCCAGGGCCACGCCCGCTCCGGTGATCCCGCCGCCCACCACCAGGACGTCGAGCTCGTCCTGGGCCATCCGCTCGAGATGGTCGCGGCGGGTGCGGGCGGAGAGCTCGAGCACGGCGGCGATTGTAGGATGCGGCGATGGCCAGGGAGCGTCAGGCCGAACGGATCAGGCGGGCAGCGGAGGCCGCCGGGCGGGCCGGCCTCGACGCCCTGGTGGTCACGCCGTCGGCGGACCTGATCTACCTCCTGGACTACGACCCGCTCCCGCTCGAGCGGTTGACGGCACTGGTGCTCCGTCCCGGAAAGGACGCGGTGGCGCTGGTGCCGACGCTGGAGCGCCCCCTGGCCGCGGACGCCGGTGTGGAACGGCTGGCGGAGCTGTCCTCGTGGCGCGACACCCAGGACCCGTACCGGATGATCGCCGAGCTGGTGGGACCGGCGACCCGCGTGGGGTGCTCGGATCAGATGTGGGCCGCGCATCTCCTTCGCTTCCAGCGGGTGTTCAAGGAGGCTCGCTTCTTCCCGGCGTCCGCGGTGCTGGCCCCGCTACGGGCGGTGAAGGACGACGGCGAGCTCGGCATGCTGAAGCGTGCGGCCCGGTACGCCGACGAGGCGTTCGGCCGGATCATCGGGACCCGCCTGGAGACCCGGACGGAGCGAGAGGTGGCCGACACGCTGGGGGAGCTGCTCGTGGAGCTCGGTCACGACCGGGTGGCGTTCACCATCGTGGGCTCGGGCCCCAACGCCGCATCGCCGCACCACGAGCCGGGCCCTCGGGAGATCCAGGCCGGCGACGCGGTGGTCCTGGACTTTGGCGGCCGCACCGGCGGGTACTGCTCGGATGTCAGCCGCACCGTGGCGGTGAGCCGCACCCCGGACGAGTTCGAGCGGGTGTACGACGTGGTCCGGGAGGCTCAGGAGGCCGCCTTCCAGGCCAT
>DAITPV010000154.1:0-5488 GCA_036833435.1 Actinomycetota bacterium
ACTTGTTGATCAAAGCCTGTCTCAACGGGGGCCGGGGGCGAGACGAGCACCCGGCCATCCCGATCTCGCCGGCCGAGCTGGCCCTGGAGGCCCACCACGCCATGCTGGCCGGGGCGGGGGCCGTGCACATCCATCCGCGGAACGCGGCAGGACACGAGTCCCTGGAGCCGCATACCTCTGCCGCGGCCATCGAGGCCATCCGCCGGAGCTGTCCCGGACTCCCGGTCGGGGTGACCACCGCGGCATGGATCGAGCCCGACCCCGAACGCCGGGTCTGGCTGGTGAACCGGTGGGACACCCTGCCCGACTTCGCCTCGGTGAACGTGTCCGAGGAAGGGACCGCCGCGGTGGTGGACGCCCTGCTGGAGCGGGGCATCGGGGTGGAAGCCGGCCTCACGGACGTCGCCGAGGCCCGGACGCTGGTGGATCTCGGGGTGGCGGACCGGGTCCTCCGGGTTTTGGTGGAGATGGACGAGGACGACCATCCACAGGCCCCCGTGGCCAGAGCGGCCGAGGTCGACGCCGAGCTCGACGCGGCCGGAGTGACCGCTCCCCGCCTCCATCACGGGTTCGGGCCCACCACCTGGGCGGTCATCGAAGCCGGCGCAGCGCAGGGACGGGACATCCGGGTGGGCCTGGAAGACACCCTGGTGCTGCCCGACGGGCGAATTGCTCGCGACAACGCCGATCTGGTGGCTGCGGCCGTGAGGCTCACCGGCGCCTCGGCGTAGGCTGAGGCCGTGCGCCGGATCCTGCTGGATACCTCCAGCCTGATGTATCGGGCCTTCTTCGCCCTCCCCTCATCGATCACCGACGGGAAGGGGCAGCCGATCAACGCCGTGCACGGCTACCTGGACATGGGCTCACGACTGATCCGCACCCGGGAGCCCGGCGACGTGGTCCATTTCTACGACCACGACTGGCGGCCGGCTCCCCGAGTTGCGGCCTTCGGGGGCTACAAGGCAACCCGGGCGGTGGACCCGGAGGGCCTCCCCGAGCAATTCGACATCCTCCGGGAGATGCTCGACGCCATGGGGATGCCCCAGGCCTGGGCCCCAGGGTGGGAAGCCGAGGACGCCATCGGAACCATGTGCGCCCGGTCTGGCAAGAGCGAGCGATTGGAGATCGTCACCGGCGATCGAGACCTCATCCAGCTGGTCAGGGACCCCGTGGTCAAGGTGCTGTTCACTCGCAAGGGCGTGTCGGAGATCGATGTCATGGACGAGGCCGCCGTGAAAGAGAAATACGGGATCCCCGCGGATCGGTATGCGGAGTTCGCCACGCTGCGCGGAGACCCATCCGACGAGCTGCCGGGCGTCAAGGGTGTGGGCGAGAAGACCGCCCGACAGCTCATCCTGGAGTATCCGTCGCTGGGGGCCATGGTTGAGGACGCCCTTGCGGACCGACGGACGGGGGCATCGCTCAAGCGCTCGCCCGCTCTGCGGGCCCGGATCCGGGACGCCGCCGACTACCTGGCCAGCATGCGTGACGTGGTGCCCATCCGCACCGACCTGGACGTGGAGCTTCGGCGCCCCGCCGGCGACCCCAAGCGCATGGACAAGCTGGCGGAGCGTTACCGCCTGACCGGGCCGGTGCGCCGGTACCGTGAGGCAGTGGCCGAGGTGGCCGGGTAGCCCGAACGACCGACTGCTCGTGGAGCCTGCCGCTCCATAGGATTACTTCCGAGCGCCCGGCGAGGAGGAGTCATGGCAGAGATCGACGCGAAGGAACGAGTGCAGTCCTTCTACGACGAGGCGTTGACCGCGGGGGGCGAGAGCGTCATCGACGAGTACCTCGCTCCCGGGTACGTCGACCACGATCCGTTCCCCGGCCTCTCGAACGACACGCAGGGCACGAAGGGCAGCGTGAAGATGCTCCTGTCCGCGTTTCCCGACGGCAAGATGAAGACCAACCTGCTGATCCAGGACGGCAACCTGGTCGTGGCTCACACCACGTTCACCGGAACTCATAAGGGTGAATTCCTGGGCATCGCCCCCACCGGAAAGAAGGTGGAGGTCAACAACATCGACATCGTCCGGGTAACCGACGACGGCAGGGCGTCCGAGCACTGGGGCATCATCGACACCGCCGCGCTGATGGCCCAGCTCGGGGTCATGGCTCCGCCGGGCGACTAGCTCCTCAGGCTGCGGCGCGGGCTCGCCGGACCAGCTCCAGACAGCGATCCGGTCCAACGCGTTCGCCTCCCCGGCGCTCCAGTAGGTCGAAGATCTCCGGGCGCTGGGCCAGCGCGGTGATAGCCAGGACGTCCTTCGGCCTGGACCGCTCCAACATCCATTCCAGGCCGGCGATCTCGGTGGGGAAGTCGGGGACCTCGGTGGCGCCGCCATCCACCGCTCCGGCCCGGAGCCGGTCGATGACGTCCCGCGGATCTCGGCCGCGGAGGTACCGGTGGAGCTCCACCACGGCCACGTGATCCGATCCGCGGGCGGCAAGGTAGCCCATCCCGTGCATGATCTCGTCGGAGCGATCCCCCGCCGTCCCGTACGCCAGCCAGATCTCGGAGCCGGAAGGACGGAGGCCGCGGACGATCTCCACAAGTCCCTGCATCCCCGCCTCGTTGTGCGCGTAGTCGATCACCACCACGCGGCCGTCGACCTCGAACAGGTTCGCCCGTCCCGGGTTCCGCTCGGGGTCCAGCACGAAGGTTCGGAGGCCCTGGACCACGTCCTCACGGGAGATTCCGATCCCCAGAGCCGCCGCCGCCGCGGCCATGGCGTTCTGGACGTACTGGCTGGCGATCCCGCCGAGCGTGATCGGAACATCTTCCAGTGACACCAGCGGCGTAATCACCGGTCCCGGGCTCATCAGCACCATGTCTCCGTCCAGTGGGGCGATGGCCCGCCCACCTTCCGTCAGCACCGATCGGATCGCCGGGTGATCGGGATCCAGTGAGAACAGGCAGGCTCGCCCGCGCGCGCCCTTCCGCATGGCCAGCACCCGGGGATCGTCGGCATTGAGGACATCCCATCCCTCCGGCCGGGTGATCCGGGTGATCGAGGCCTTCACCTCCGCGAGCTGGTCCACGGTGAAGATGCCATGCAATCCCAGGTGATCCGCGGAGATGTTGGTCACCACGGCCACGTCGTTGTGGGCCACCCCGATCCCCTTGAGAAGGATCCCACCGCGGGCCACCTCCAGGACCACCGCCTCAACCCCGGGTTGGGCCAGAGCCATGGCGGCCCCACTCGGTCCCGAGTAATCGCCCTCCTCGACCAGCTTCCCGTCGAGGTACACGCCGTCGGTCGACGTGTAGGCCACGCGCAAGCGGGAGGCGCTCACCAGGTGGGCCAGCAACCGGACCGTGGATGTCTTGCCGTTGGTCCCGGTCACCATGATCACCGGGACTTCCGGAGCCGGCAGGGACGGGAGCGGTCCGGGTTCCACCCGTCGAAGCCGTTCCGCCGCCTCGTTGACGACCTCGCCGAACGGCCGCCGAGCGGCAAGGGCCACGCCCAGGACCTCCACGACCTCCTCGCCCAGCGCCTGGGCGGAGTCCCGGTGGCGCCAGGGGAACGCCACCACGATCTCCTCGCGCTCGTGGCCGGGGCGGGCCCGGACCCCCAGTCCGCTCCCGGCGGTGCGGGCCAGCGACCGGGTAACGTGGGCGGCCACCCGGGTGACGAACCGTCGCCGCTGTTCGCTCTCCGGCGCTCCCGGCCGCGGTCGGCCCGGAAGCTTCATCTTCCGACCCAGATCAGCGGCGCGGTCCTCCGACGCCGAGAGCCACCCGGGGACCGCGATCGTCAGCTTGATCGCGGGTCGGGTGAAGTAGAGGTTCGGTCCCTCGAGGACGCGAAGCTCGACCTGACGGACGGACTTCCGCTCCGCCATGGGCCGACTCTAGCGCTCGGACGCGGCCCGGGGCCCGGTCAGGCTTCCTCGGCCAGGAACTCTTCGAGCGCCCGGTCGAGGCTCCGAGGAAGGTCCTCTGGCCGCCCGAACGTCCCCTCTGCCAGAGCCTCCAGGAGACCGCCGGTCGAGCCGGGATCGTGGATCGCCGCATCGGCGGCCTGCGGAGACGCAGTGACCGGACCAGCGGAGTCCATGCGGGCCAGTGCCGGCCCGATCTGCTCCTGGGCATCGACCTTGTTCAGCACCAGGATCGCCGATGAGACCTTCCGCTCGTTGCCGTCCGAGGGATCGTTGACCACCTTCCCCTTGATGACCATAGTGCTGGATCCACCGCCGTCGAGGTTGATGGCCTCAACCGCGCCGAGGCTCTGCATGATCTGTCCGAACTTCACCAGCGTGACGCCGGCGGAGCCCTTCTGGCGTCCGTCGATGACCACCAGGAGGATCTTGCCCGCTGCGGTCATTCCGATGCCGGTGCGAGGGTTCTTGCCGCACACCGACTCGTTGCATTTCTTGGCCACTACCGCGCCACCCTCCACGAGCTTCGGGATACCTCCCAGGGTTTCCGTGGCTCCGGGGAACCCCACGGACCAGGCGATCCGAACTCCTTCCCCGAGCGTGAGCGACTGCACGAACATGGCCGCGTCGCTCCCGGGCTGAGCGGCGAGCACGACGCCACCGTTGACGGCCATCGGGGTGGCGGAGCACGACACCGCGGCCACGCTGTAGTCCACCTCGATCCCCGCGGCCCCCGGGGCCAGGCGCTTCCCGGTGGCGGGGGTCAGCCGGGCCGAGCAGGCGTTGGCCGGTGGCGGCTCGAGCGTTCCCCCGGCCCCGGTGAACAACGCCAGATCGTTCAACGGGGGCTCGCCGAAGTTCCATCGCTCGATCTGCCAGAGGTCCCCGCTCTCCGTCGCGGTGGTGACCTCCGCGGGGCGAGTGAAGTACGAGGTGGCCTCGTCCTGTGACAGCGCGAAGTTCGGGGCCACCGCGAACGAGACCTGCTTCAGGTCGCCGTCCTCGGCGAAGGTGTGCGACGGGCGGCCCGAGGGGAGTCCGAAGTCTCCGTTGACCGCGGCCACGGCCCCATGTCGTTTGGCCATCCGGCTGGTCCGCTCGTGTCCCTGGAGCTTGTCGTTCGACAGGGCAATGTCGATGCGGGGCTTCTTGAAGCGGTCGATCTTGAGCACGTACACGTCGCTCTTGGCCTTGCGCATCTGGTCGAACCGAACGCCCTTCACCACCTTCGGCTTGATCTTCTTTTCCTTCTTCTTCTTCTTGCCCTTCTTCTTGGGAGCGGCGGACTCGCTGACACTCCCCGCCTCCCGCACCGCGGCCACCGGGGCCATCTCCACCGCTACCCCCGGAGGCGTAGCCGTCCCGCGGGGGACGATCAGCGAGGTGTTGGTCCCCCAGTCGCCGGAGAAATCCGCCTGGGCGATCCCGGGGCTCAAGGTGGTGAGCGCTCCGGATCCATCGGTGGCCACCGCCATGAGGTCCTTGTTGCCGTCGAGGGCGGCGCGAGTGAACACCACCTGGGTGCCGTCCGGCGACCACGCGGGCTGGAAGTCGTGCTCGGCCGTCGCGGTGAGCACCACCTCGGCGCCGGTGAGCA
>DAITPV010000155.1:0-5463 GCA_036833435.1 Actinomycetota bacterium
TGGGTGACCGGCTTCGGGCGCTGCCGGGCCCGTGGCACCTCAACATCCAGCAGCTTCCGACCGGGGATCCGGTTGCTCGTGAGCTCGGGGATGTGCTCCGGTGGTCGGCCCGGCTGCCGGGCGGCGGTGCCCCGGTCGTCCGGTTCGGACCGGATCGATCCGAAGGCACGATCTTCCGCCGAAACGTCCGTCAGGACGAGCGGAGGCGGTGGAACCGTCTTCGGCGGGAAGGACTGGAGGCCAGACTTGACACCATCGGGGATCCAGAGGCCATCGTCGCCCTCTTCCCGGAGGTGGAGCGGGTCTGGAGGCTGCGGGACATCGACCTCGTGCACAGGCCGACGCTCGACGACCCGCGGGCCGCACGTTTCTGGCGAGCGATCATGCGGGATCTGTCCCGGCGGGGAGAGGTCGAGCTCACCACGCTGAGGATCAACGGCGAGCTGGCCTCATATGCCGTGTGCTTCCGCGACGGCCATGCGTACCGGATGTGGAACTGCCGGTTCGCACCCGCATGGGGACGGTTCAGTCCGGGGAAACTGGCGAACCTGGCGACGATCCGGACCGCCCTGGCCGACCCGTCGCTGACGGAGTACGACCACATGCGTGGGGTGGAGGCGTTCAAGCTTCGGACCGCCACCATCGTGGAACCGGCCGAGGACCTCGTGGCGTGGTCCTCGCGGACGGCCCGGGCAGCGGTTGAATCACCGGAACGGATCGGGGCCGCGATGAAGGCGTGGAGGGATCGCCACCCGGCGGTGAACCGTGCATGGCTCGGGGTCAAGGCTCGGACCATCAGGCCCGAACGATGAGGCCGGAGGGGTCGCCCCTCTCCATCCTGCACGTCTCGCAGCCCACCGTCGGGGGCGTGGCCACGGTGGTGGCGCACCTCGCTTCGGATCAGGTTCGACGAGGGTGGACGGTCACCGTGGCCAGCCCCAAGGGCGAATGGCTGGCCGTCCGAGCCCCGAGGTCCGGAGCATCACACGTGAGATGGTCAGCGGGCCGGGGACCGGGGCTCGGGTCGATCGATGAGACCCGGCGGCTCCGGGGGATCGTCCGATCGCTGGACCCCGATCTGATCCATCTCCACTCCTCCACCGCGGGACTCGTCGGGCGGCTGGCCGTACGAGGGAACCGGTGCACGGTCTTTCAGCCGCACGCATGGTCGTTCGAGGCGGCGAACGGTGCGCTCCGAACGGCCGCGGCGATGTGGGAGCGGTCCGCGGCACGGTGGGCCGACGCCATCCTGTGTGTGAGCCGGGCAGAACGGGATCGAGGAAAGGATGCGGGGGTCCGGGGCCGGTTCCGGGTCATCCCCAACGGGATCGACCTGACGGCGTTCCCCGAGGCCGGCGCCGGCGAACGGGCGGCGGCCAGAAGAAGGCTCGGCCTCGCGCCGGGCCCTCTGGCCGTGTGCTTGGGCCGGCTCTCACGTCAGAAAGGCCAGGACATCTGCCTCGATGGGTGGCCACGGGTGAGGTCGGAGGTGCCCGACGCCGAGCTGATCCTGGTGGGAGACGGCCTCGACCGGGAAGCCCTGGAGGCCCGGCGGGTCCCCGGTGTGCGCCTGGTCGGAGATCGGGACGATGTCCGGGACTGGCTTGCGGCAGCTGACGTGGTGGTCGCTCCCTCCCGGTGGGAGGGGATGTCGCTCACGGTTTTGGAGGCGATGGCCGTCGGGCGCAGCGTCGTGGCGTCCGACGCAGCGGGGATGCGCGAGCTGGTGAGGGATGACGCGGGAGCGGTGGTCCAAGTGGACGACTCTCGGGCCCTCGGGGCCGCCCTCGTCGAACGACTACGGAACACGCCCATGGCGGCGGCCGAGGGCCGGGCTGCAAGGCGACGGGTCGAGCGGGAACATGACCTTCCCCGGATCCACGAGAACGTCGCCGAGCTGTACCGGGACTGCCTGAAGGTACGGGCAGGTCAGGTGGGGCGTCCGTAGTACAGGTAGCCGCCGGCTCCGCCCGGGCCGGACCGGGGTACCCGGTTGGCAACCACGCCCCAAACCGGGGCTTCCAGAGCCCGGAGTGCCAGCGCGGCTTCCCGAACCGGCTCCTCGAGACTGCCCAGACTCACCACCAGCAGGACACCGTCGACCGTGGTAGCCATCGTGGTGGTGTCGTCGCCCGCCAGGACCGGAGGGGTGTCCACCACCACGACATCGAACTCTTCTCGCGCTTTCTTGGCGATGTTGTCGAAGTGGAGGGCCAGCAGCTCTCCGGGGTGCGTGGTCCGCCCGGTGGGAAGGATCGACAGACCCTCGGACCAGCCGGGCTTCACGTGAGGCAACAGAGCGCCTTCCTCGGCCAACAAGCCCGCGAGACCCGGCTCGGAATCGGCGGGGAGCCTTCGGGAAAGAGCGGCCGTGTGGAGATCCCCGTCCACCAGGAGAACCCGCCGGTTCAGGCGGGCCAGCATGGTGGCGAGCGTCAGAGCGGTGGTGGTCTTTCCCTCGCCCGGCAACGCGGAGGTGACGATGACCACACCCTGGAGGTCCCGCTGGCCGTCTCGCTCGATGTTGGTGCGCAGGGCCCGAGCCGCCGCTCCGACCAGGGGGTCGTCGAAGCCCTCCTTTCCCGTCCCGAACTTCTGGGAGGCTGGGAGTCGTCCGACAACCGGATACCCGGTCACCTGGCCGACCTCTCCAACAGTTCGCACCCGCGGTCGTCCCCTCTCCAGAACGAATGCCAATGTCACGCCGAGGAGCGCTCCCACGATCAGGGCGATACCTTCCATCAGCCGCCGGGGCGGCCCCGAGGGCCTCGCGGGAACCCCAGCCGTCGCCGTGACGCTCGCCACGAGCAAGGGATCGGTGTCGGACTGGTTCACGATCTGGTCGGCGAACGCGTTAGCGGCCGCCGCGGCCCGCTCGGCGGTAGGCAGCTCAGCCAGGATCGAGATGTCTCCCGTCTCCGGCGCCAGGGTGAGGTCCGCGGCATCCTTCATGACCTCGGGATCCTCGCCGAGGGTCTCAGCGACGGCTTCCACGGTGCTCGGTGCGGTGCCGTAAGCCAGATACTTGGCGGCCCCCACGGTGACCAGGTCCGCGCTCACCTGGGGGGCCTCCGGTCGGGGGGCCACCGAAACGATGGCCTCTCCCTCGTACTGGTCGGGAAGGAACTCGGCGTAGAGCGTCGTCCCCAAGAAGACCAGGAGGGCGACCGCGGTGACCAGTTTCCATTGCGTCCGCAGCCCGCTCAGAAACTCCGGCAAGGTGAGCTCGTGCGGCGACGGGGCGCGCTTCTCGTTCACGGAGACTCCGCGGGTATCAGCGTTCCCCACGTGGCGAAACGGCTAGACGACGAATCATCGCCGGACCTTAGCAAGAAACCGACCCCCCGAGATCAGTGGCGACCGGTGACGAGATGCCAGATGGTCCGGACCGTGATCACCAGATCGGTCCACAAGGACCAGTGCTCGATGTAGTAGTTGTCAAAGCGGACCCGCTGCGAGATGGAGGTATCGCCACGCAGCCCGTGCACCTGGGCCCATCCCGTGATCCCCACGGGGACCCGGTGGCGGTCGCGATAGCGGGCCACGTCGTCCGCGTACCGGGCCACGAAGAAGGGCCGCTCCGGGCGCGGCCCGATCAGCGACATGTCGCCGCGCAGCACGTTCAGCAGCTGTGGCAGCTCGTCGATGCTGGTCCGGCGGAGGATCCGGCCGAACCACGTCACTCGATCATCTCCGTCAACCGTCCAGGTGGTGTCGGAGTCCTTGTTCTCCCGGAGCGTTCGGAACTTCAGGATGTCGATGACCCGGCCACGCTGCCCGATCCGCTTCTGCCGAAAGAACACCCGGCCCGGGCCGGAGAGCCGAACTCCCGCCGCCGCCGCGAGAAACAGGGGCGCGGTCACGATCAGCGCCAGGGATCCCACCACGAGGTCGAACACCCGCTTGGTCCTCCATGCCACGGTGTTGAGAGCCGACCGCCGGAGACGGATCAGGGGGATGCCCCACAGCTCATCCTTGAGCGGTCCCCTCTCCGACACCCCCAGCTCGAACAGCCGAGGGATGACGTACACCTCCACCGCCAAGTCGTCGGAGGCCCGAAGGACCTGGACCATCTCCGGTTCCTGAGCCCGGCCGAACGCCACGATGACCCGCTGGATCCCCTGCTCCCGCACCACGCTCTCGAAGTCCGAGACGTCCCCGAGCAGGGGCAGCGGAAGGTTGCCTTCATCGACGTCGTCGAGGAAGCCCACCGGAACCAGGCCGTACTCGGGATGCGACCGCATGGTCTCCGCCACGGAGCATCCCAGCTTGCCGGCCCCAAGGATCAGCGTCGGCTCCCGGATCCCCCCACGGGCCCTGGCGGTGCGGAGGACCGCATAGGCCAGCCCGCGGGCCGGCAACAGGACAAGAGCCGCCACCAAGCCCACGGTCACCATGCGACCCGCTTCTGCGAGAGAGCCGAGCACAGGTGCAAAGACCATCAAGGGCACGGCCACTCCCGCGAGCAGGACCCCAACATCGTCGGACAGACGGGGGCTGATACGGGGGAACTGGGTCCCGAGGCTGCGGAGGGTCACGAAGGTCAGGAGGGCCCAGGCGATCCCCGTCCCACTCAGTCCCCCGACCACGGCCACCGTGCCCAGCAGGACGAACGCGTCGGTCAGGCAGTTGACCGCGGCCAAGGGGATGCGGGGAGGGATCCCTCGCCGCTGCTTGCGGCCAAGAGGGGGCTCAACTGCGGCAAGCGCCCTCGGCCCGGCGGGAGGCTTCCTTGCCGGAACCTTCCTCGGCGCACCCTCGGGCTTGCGGAGGGCCTCTGGGAGAGCGGCGGCAGAGGCAGCGGGCGCGGGCTCCGCGCTTGGGTACACCAGTTCTGTCGCGCCTCCCTCTCTCGTCTGGGCCGATCTCCCGACCGGGCGTAGGTCAGTCGGCCCTAAGACGTTTTCCTCTCCCGGAACCACCTAAACGTCCGTTTTAAGGAACCGATCTGGACAAGAGGGGATCCGGCGGGATGAAGGAGAAGGATCCCGGAGGCCTCAGGCCCGCCGCAGCTCCCGGAGCGAGGCTCGGGGGCGCCAGTCCCGAACCGATCGATCCGACGACCACGGGGCGAACGGCGCCATCGTCAGTCCAGCCAGGGCGATCACCACCCGGTCGTAGTTCACCCGCCACCCGGAGAAGTCCCGCCAGGCCTGGTCCCGATCAGTCTTCATCGGAAGCCCCTGCTCGGCCAGGGCCTCGCAGGCGTCGTCGAACTCGTCCCGCCCCACGGCGATGGGATCGTCGGGCCGGGGGTCGGGGTCGAACGGGATCCGAAAGAACGCCGCGATCCGGTGCAACGAGAGGTACCCGGCCCGGATGCAGTACGCGGCCCGCGGGTCGAACGGCCGATCGACCGAGGACAGCATCAGTGCCGCGGCGTCCAGGAGCGCACCGGAGGCCGTCACCCAGGAGTGGTCCGGGAGCGGCGAGCGGAAGAACACCACCGCAGGGAAGGAGCCG
>DAITPV010000156.1:0-5459 GCA_036833435.1 Actinomycetota bacterium
GCTGGTTTTCGGAGCGACTCATCCAGTCGTGGCGACTAGCTTCGTTGTCGTCACTGTGTTCACCAGGAGCATGGCGACGGTCAGCGGCCCCACTCCGCCGGGCACCGGCGTGATCCACCCCGCGACCTCAGACACCTCGTCGAACGCCACGTCACCGACCAGGCCCTCGGCGGTGCGGTTGACCGCCACATCGATCACCGCCGCCCCCGGCTTCACCATGTCGGCGGTCACCGTCCGGGGTCGTCCCGCTGCGGCCACCAGGATGTCGGCCCGGCGGGTATGAGCGGCCAGGTCCCGGGTGGCCGTGTGGCACAGGGTCACGGTGGCGTTCCCCCGATCGGTCTTCTGCGCCAGCATGATCGCCAGGGGCATCCCCACCAGCGCCCCCCTGCCGACGATCACCACCTCCTGGCCGGAGGTCGGGATGCCGGTTCGCACCAGCATCTCCACGATGCCCGCCGGCGTGGCAGGAAGGAACGTGGCCTCCCCCCGCACCAGCCGGCCCACGCTCCCGGGCGTGAGGGCGTCCACGTCCTTGGCGGTGGCGATGGCCTCGTGGACCGCCAGCACCGAGATGTGCTCGGGCAACGGAAGCTGCACCAGGATGCCGTGGACGGCAGAGTCGTCGTTCAGCCGGTGGATCCGATCGAGCAGATCCTCCTGGGAGATGTCGGCGGCGAGGTCGTAGCGCTCGGAGTTGATGCCGACCTCGGCGCACGCCTTCTGCTTGGCCCCCACGTAGATACGAGAGGCCTCGTCCTCGCCGACCAGGACCGCCGCCAGGCCCGGGGTCCTTCCCTCGGCCGCCAGGGCCCGGATCCGCTCGGCGACCTCTCCACGGATCTCCGCGGCCATGGCCTTGCCGTCGATGACGCGCGCGTTCACCGGGCCATGGTACCCGGGGTCAGATCAGGATCTGGGACAGGAACTGCCTGGTCCGCTCGTTCTTCGGCGAGGAGAAGAACTCCTCGGGCGGAGCCTCCTCGACGACCTTCCCTTCGTCGAAGAACACGACCCGGTCGGCCACCTCCTTGGCGAATCCGATCTCGTGGGTGATCACCACCAGGGTCATCTCCGAGCGAGCCAGCTCCTTCATCACCTCCAGGACCTCCTTGATCATCTCGGGGTCCAGCGCGGAGGTCGGCTCGTCGAACAGCATGATCTTGGGCTCCATGGCCAGGGCCCGGGCGATGGCCACCCGCTGCTGCTGGCCGCCGGAGAGCTGCGCGGGGTACTTCTTCGCTTGCTCCGGGATCCCCACCCGGTCCAGGAGGGCCCGGGCCTTCTCCTCGGCCTTGCTCCGAGGCCACCGGCGGACGTTCCGAGGGGCCAGCGTGATGTTGTCGATCACCCGGAGGTGGGGGAACAGGTTGAAGGACTGGAACACCATCCCGATCTCGCTGCGGATCCGCTCGATGTCCCGGATGTCGTCGGTGAGCTCGATCCCGTCGACCACGATCCGGCCGCCGTCATGCCGCTCCAGGCGGTTGACGGTCCGGATGAACGTGGACTTCCCCGATCCCGACGGACCGATGATCACCACGACCTCTCCGCGTCGCACGTTGAGGGTCAGCCCTCGAAGCGCCTGGAATCCGCCGAAGGACTTGGTGACGTCCTCGGCGACGATCATCTCTCGATCCTCGCTCATCGCTCGCCCACTCCCAGCCGCACCTCCACCCGCTGGCTCCAGCGAGACATCGAGAACGCGATGGCCCAGAAGATGAACGCCGCCGGGAGCAGGGCCTCAGCCTGATGGCCGATGAACTCGTGCGCCAGCGACGCCCGGCGGGCCGTGGCCAGGAGGTCCGAGAAGATCCCCAGCGCCGCCAGCAGCGAGGTGTCCTTGAACACGCTGATGAAGTGGCCGATCATCGGCGGGATCGTCGACCGGAGCGCCTGGGGCAGGATCACCAACGCCATCATCCGCGGCGTGGACAGGCCGAGGGCCCGCGCCGCCTCGTATTGGCCGGCGGGGATCCCCTGGAGCCCGCCTCGAACGATCTCCGCCACGTACACCATGCTGAACAGGGTGAGCATGATCATGGATCGGACGATCTGTGGCGGTGTCCATCCGGGGGGGAGGAGCAACGGGAGCACGAACCGGCCGAAGATGAGCAGGGTGAGCAGGGGGACGCCTCGGATCACCTCGATGAACCCCACGCAGAACGTGGAGATGGCCGGGAGCGTGCTCCGGCGGCCCAGGGCCAGGAGCAGCCCGAACGGGAACGACACGAAGATGGCCACCACGGCCACCATGAGGTTCAGCAGGAGGCCGCCCCACTGCGCGGCACTCACGTCTCCGAGTGACAGGATGAACACGATCACGGGGAACGCCACGATCCACGCCACCAGCAGCGGGGCTCGGATCCGGGCCCCCAGCCGGCGGCCGACGGCGGAGCCCGCAACGATCAGCGCCAGGGCCACCCCCAGGAGGGTCCACACCAGCACGCTCTCCAGGAGGTAGGCCAGCACTCCCACGGCAGCCGCGGCCAGGGCGATCGACACAGTCACGCGCGTCACCGTCCACCGGACGGGCGGCAACATTCCTCGCGACAGGCCGGCCAGGATGCACAGCAGGTACACCACCGTCCACACCCTCCACAGCTCCTCGACCGGGAACCGCCCGACCATGTAGACGCGGAGGTTGGCCTTGAACACCGACCAGTCCCCGGTGACGAACACGAACCGGAGCAGGCGGAACCCCACGTACAGGACGAAGGCCGCGCTCACCACGGTGAGGACCCCGTTGAACCAGCTGGAGAACAGGTTGCGGCGGGCCCACTCGCCCGGCGAGGCAGGAGGTCGTTCCGGTGCCACCAGCACCGGGGGCTCGTCGCCGGCCGCCACGTGGCCGCGTTCCAGATCCTTCGGAACGGTGCCCCGAACGCTCACCGAAGCTCGCCCTTGCTGGTGACCAGCCTGTTCAGGCCGTTCATCACCGACGAGATGGCCAGGCTCATGACCAGGTACGTGGCCATGATCAACAGGAGCATCTGCGTGGCCCGCCCGGCCTGGTTGATGATGGTGTTCGACACCTGAACGATCTCCGGAAAGCCGATGGCCAGCGCCAGGCTGGAGTTCTTGGTCAGGTTCAGGTACTGGCTGTTGAGTGGCGGGATGGCCACCCGAAGGGCCTGCGGAAGGACCACCAGCCGCAGCTGCTGGGCCCGGGACAGGCCCATCGCCTCCGCGGCCTCCTTCTGCCCCTTGGGCACGGCCTGGATGCTCCCCCGGACGATCTCGGCGATGAACGCCGCCGTATAGATCACCAGCCCCAGCAACAGGGCGGTGAACTCCGGGCTGATCTGGAACCCTCCCCGGTACCCGAACCGCTCGACCTCCGGGACGTTCCCCGACACCGGGGTCCCGGTGACGAGGAACCCGGCAACCGCCACCGCCAGGAACGCTCCCACCGACCACAGGACTCGTCGCGACGATCGACCCGACCGGTCCGCCATCCGGGCGCGCCATCTCCGCACCAGCCAGCTCGCCACCACAGCACCCAGGAGGAACACGGCCCACACCCCGGAGCCGGGCTCCAGACGGAACCACGGCAGCGCCGTGCCCCGGTTCGAGATGAACGCCGCGTCCCCGATGGACACCCCGCCCTCGATCACCGGAAGGGCCAGGACCACGGCGACGTACCAGAAGATGACCTGGACCAGGACGGGGACGTTCCGGATGACCTCCACGTAGACCTGAGCGATCTTCCGCACCAGCCAGTTCGGGGACAGCCGGCCCACACCGATCACCAGGCCAAGCACCGTGGCCAGGACGATCCCCGTCAACGACACCACGATCGTGTTGACCACCCCGACCGTGTAGGCCTTGAGCAAGCTCTGGCTGGGGCTGTAGGCGATGCCCTCCTTGATGGCGAACCCCGCTCGCCGCTCGAGGAAGTCGAACGAGAGATCGACGCCCTGCCGCTCCACCCCGAACTCGAGGTTCAGGAACGCTTCGCGGGCCACCACCACCAGGGCCATCACGAAGACGGCCTGACCGGCGAAGCGAAGCAACCGCACGTTCCGCCACACGGGCGGCTTGGTGGCGGGGGCGGCGGTGGCCACGGGGGAAGGATACGGGCGAGGGGCCCGGCGTGGAGCCGGACCCCTCGCTCAGCGCTCGGTCGGCCTACCGGAACGGGATGGCGTACTGGATGCCGCCATCCGTCCACAGCGCGTTGATGCCTCGCTCGATGTCCAGCGGAGCGAGGTTCCGGTCGAAGATCTCCCCGTAGTTCCCCACCGCCCGCAACACGTTCTGCATGAACGTGGGCTCCAGCCCGATCCCCGGGTCGAAGCTCAGGCCGGCCTCCTCCCCCTCCTCGACCGGGACGCCCAGCAGGGCTCCGATCTTGGGGTCGGAGGGACCCTCGGCCTCCTGGTCCACGTTCTCGCTAGTCACCTCGAGCTCTTCGGCCAGGATGATCCCGTTGACCACCATGTTGATGACGTCAAACCACTCAGCGTCGCCGTCAACCACACCCGGCGCCAGGGGCTCCTTGGAGACGACGTCGTCGAAGATCGTCAGACGCCCGACGTCCTCTTCCCAGGTCGGCAGCAGTCCGGCCAGCGCCGACCGGTCGCCGGTCACGGCGTCGCATCGCTCCCTCCGGAAGTTCTCGAAGATGATCTCGTAGTCCTCGAGCACCACTGGCTCGAAGTCCAGGCCGCGAGCGCCGAAGTAGTCGGCCAGGTTCAGCTCGGTGGTGGTCCCTGCGCTCACGCAGATGGCCGCGCCGTCGAGATCGTCGATCGAGCCGAACGCGCCCTGGGGGACCAGGATGGCCTGGCCGTCGTAGTAGTTGGGGTGGGCGAAGGCCACGGCCTCGCCGTCGGCTCCGTCGCGGCTGCTGGTCCACGTGGTGTTCCGAACCAGGACGTCGAACTCCCCCGCCCGGAGCGCGTTGAACCGGGCATCGGCGTCCACCGGGGTGAGCTCGTAGTGGGTCCCCTCTTCCGGACTGTCGGTGGCGAAGATGGCGGCGGCGAAGGCCCGGCAGAAGTCGATGTCGAAGCCCTCGATCTCGCCCTCCGCCGTCTCGAAGCCGAAGCCGGGGACGGTGTTGTTGACCCCACACCGCAGGACGCCTCGTTGCTGGACCTCGTCCAGGAGGCTCCCGACGGCGGCCTCTTCGGCAGCCGGAGACCCTCCGGTTGGCGCAGCGGTTGGCTCGGACGGCTCCTCTTCCCTGGTGCAGGCGGCGGCCACGAGCGCCACGATGGCCACGAGGACCACCGCTCTCGACATGGCTCGCATGTCCCCTCCCTTCGGTTGGCTGGGCTCCCCGGCGGGGAGCATAGCCGGTTCGGGTGAAGGGGGGCCAATGGGCCACATGCCGGTCTCGGGCCGAGACGTACCGGCTCGTCACTTAATGGCGGAAATGACGGCGGTCGGTGAAGACCATGGCCATCCCGTGCTCCTCGGCCTCGGCCACTACCTCTTCGTCGCGTACGGAG
>DAITPV010000157.1:0-5438 GCA_036833435.1 Actinomycetota bacterium
GGTTGAAGACGTCCGGGTGGGCCTTCTCGATCTCGTCGAGGAGGATCACGGAGTACGGGCGGCGACGGACGGCTTCGGTGAGCTGCCCCCCCTCCTCGTACCCCACGTATCCGGGCGGCGCTCCGACCAGCCGGGACACCGCGTGCCGCTCCTGGTACTCGCTCATGTCGATACGGACCATGGCTCGCTCGTCGTCGAACAGGAACTCGGCCAGCGCCCGGGCCAGCTCGGTCTTGCCCACCCCGGTGGGGCCCAGGAAGATGAACGACCCGATCGGCCGGTGGGGGTCGGAGAGTCCCGCCCGAGCCCGGCGGATGGCGTTGGCCACGGCGGCCACCGCCCGGTCCTGGCCCACCACGCGTTGGTGGAGGGCCTCCTCCATCCTGACCAGCTTGTGGACCTCTCCCTCCATCAGCCGGGAGACCGGGATGCCGGTCCACGTGGACACGACCTCGGCCACGTCCTCCTCGTCGACGTCCTCCTTCAGCATCCGGCGTTCCGCCTGGATCTCCTCGAGCTTGGCGTTGGCCTCTTCGAGCTGCTTCTCCAGCTCGATCAGCCGTCCGTACCGCAGCTCCGCGGCTCGCTCCAGGTCGCCATCTCGCTCCGCGCGATCGGCCTCTCCCCGAGCCTCCTCGATCTGTGACTTCAGGTCGCGGATCCTGCCGATGTGCTCCTTCTCCCGGTCCCAGTGGGCCTTCATCGAGTTCAGTTGCTCGTTCAGGTCGGCCAGCTCGCGCTCGATCGCCTCGAGGCGCTCCCGCGACGCGTCGTCTTGCTCCTTCCGCAGCGCGGCGCGCTCCACCTCAAGCCGGCGCACCCGCCGTTCCACCTCGTCGATCTCGGTGGGCATGGAGTCGATCTCGATCCGGAGCCGGCTGGCGGCCTCGTCGATCAGGTCGATGGCCTTGTCCGGAAGGAACCGGCCGGTGACGTAACGATCTGACAGCAGCGCCGCCGCCACCAGGGCCTCGTCCTTGATGCGCACGCCGTGGTGGACCTCGTAGCGCTCCTTCAGCCCGCGGAGGATGCCAATGGCGTCCTCCACCGTGGGCTCGCCGATCAGCACCGGCTGGAACCGGCGCTCCAGGGCGGGGTCCTTCTCGATGTGCTTGCGGTACTCGTCCAACGTGGTGGCTCCGATGGCCCTGAGCTCGCCGCGGGCCAGCATCGGCTTGAGCATGTTGCCGGCGTCCACTGCCCCTTCGGCGGCTCCGGCCCCCACAACGGTGTGGAGCTCGTCGATGAACGTGATGATCTGGCCCTCGCTCGAGGCGATCTCCTGGAGCACGGCCTTGAACCGCTCCTCGAACTCGCCTCGGTACTTCGTCCCGGCCACCAGGGCACCGATGTCCAAGGCCACGATCCGCTTCCCCTTGAGTCCCTCGGGGACGTCACCCTCGACGATCCGGCGAGCCAGGCCCTCGGCGATGGCGGTCTTCCCCACCCCCGGCTCGCCGATCAGCACGGGGTTGTTCTTGGTTCTGCGGGAAAGCACCTGGATCACCCTGCGGATCTCGTCGTCCCGGCCGATCACCGGGTCGAGCTTGCCCGCTCGGGCCAGCTCGGTGAGGTCCCGGCCGTACTTCTCCAGGGCCTGGTACGTGTCCTCGGGGTTCTCGTTGGTGACCCGTTGGCGGCCGCGAACCTCCTCCAGTGCCAACAGCAGGGCCTCCCGCTCCACTCCGGCATCCGAGAGCAGTCCCGCGGCGTCCGTGGCCCCGTCCAGCATGGCCAGCAGAAGGTGCTCGGTGGAGACGTACTCGTCGCCCATCGACGCGGCCTCGCTGAACGCCCGCTCCAGCACGTGCCGGGTCGTGGTGGACGCGACGGCCTCCTGGTTGGAGCCGTAGACCTTGGGGAGAGTGGCCAGTCCCTCCTCGACGGCATCCCGCAGGGACCTTGGGGAGATCCCCAGGCGGTGCAGCACCGGGTAAATGACGCCGTCGGCGTCCGACAGAAGCGCGGCCAGCAGGTGCTCGGGCTCGATCTGCTGGTGGTTGCGCTCTTCCGCCAGGCGCTGGGCCCCGGATACCGCCTCGCGGGAACGAAGGGTCAGCTTCGCCGGATCCATATCAGCCTCGCTCCCAAGGGAGCTGTGTGCTCCGCAGCGGGAGCAGCGCTCCTCCGGTCCGCCGTTCTCCGCGGATCCGCGCGCGGGCCTCCTCGAGCTCGCGACGCATCTCGTCGAGGCGGCGCCCGGCCCTCTCCAGCTCCTGCTGCATCTCCATGATCATCCGGACCCCGGCGAGGTTGACCCCCCGCTGGGTGAGCTCCTGGATCACCCGGAGCCGATCGATGTCCAGCTCGGAGTACCGCCGGGTGTTCCCGGCGGTCCGGGCCGGACGAAGCAGCCCCTTGCGCTCGTAGATCCGAAGCGTCTGGGGATGGACCCCCGCCAGCTCCGCGGCCACGCTGATGATGTAGACAGCGCGATCTCGTCGCTCCTGTTCACGATCCATGCCTGTCACCTCTCGTTCACACCCCCAGCTCCGACCGAGGGCTGTCTCCCGATGCCTCCTGGAGCTGCTTGAGCAGCTGTTTCTCCTGCCGGTTCAGCTTGGTGGGAACTTCCACCTGAACCGTGACCATGAGGTCTCCTTGACCCCCGCCGCGGCGAGGAGCGCCCTTCCCTCGGACCCGGAACGTCCGGCCGGTCTTGGTTCCGGACGGAACCTTCAGGGTCACGGCCCCGTTCAGCGTCGGCACCTTGACCTGGGCCCCCAGCGCGGCTTCCGGATAGGTCACCGGAAGCTCCAGGGTCAGGTCGGCCCCGCGCCGCCCGAAGAACCGGTGGGGCTTCACCCCGACGTTCACGTAGAGATCGCCGGGGCTCCCTCCAGGCGGTCCGGCCTCGCCGCGGCCGGCAAGACGGATCCGAGCGCCGTTCTCCACCCCGGCGGGGATCTTCACTCGCAGCGTCCGGGTTGCCGTGGTGCTGCCCGTTCCGCGACAGGTGGGACAGGGGTCCGGAACCACCTGCCCCCGCCCCGCGCACCGGGGACAGGGACGAGCCAGGGAGAACGGGCCCTGGTCGACCGTGATCGAGCCACGGCCGGCACACTCAGGACAGGTCTGCACCTGAGTTCCGGGCCTGGCGCCGGAGCCGCCGCACGTCTGACAAGGCGCGTTCCCCGAGATCCTCAGGGGGACGGTGGTTCCGGACATGGCGTCCTCGAAGGGGACCTCGACGTCAGTCACCAGGTCGCTGCCTCGCCGGGGGGCCGTCGCTCCTCCGGCCCGGCCTCGACCGAACAGGTTGAACAGGTCCCCGATGCCCCCGACGTCGAACCCCAGATCCTCGAACCGCTGACCGCCCGGGCTGCCTCCCCCTCCGAAGGCGTAGCCCGCGGTGGCCATCTCTCTGACCCGGTCGTACTCCTGGCGCTTCTTCTCGTCGCCGAGGACGTCGTACGCCACCGAGATCTCCTTGAATCGCTCCTCCGCCGCCTTGTCTCCCGCGGCGGAGTCCGGGTGGTATCGCTGGGCCAGCTTGCGATAGGCCTTCTTGATCTCGGGCTGCAGGGCGTTTCGGGGAACGCCGAGGACCGAGTAGTAGTCCTTCTCGAGCCACTCTCGGTTGATGCTCACTCCTCACTCCCCCGATCTGCTGACCTTCACCCCCGCGGGCCGGATCACCCGGCCCTTGAGCGTGTAGCCGGTCCGCAGGACGTCGATGACCACCGGATCGCCGCCGCCCTCCCCGTCCACCTGCAGCAGCGCCTCGTGCCGTTCGGGATCGAACGGCTTCCCCACGGCCTCGATGCGCTCGACGCCGGCGGACCGGAGGATCTCCATGAGCTTGGCGTAGACCATCTCCACGCCCTGGACGAAACGGTGGGACTCCGTGAATTGCTCGGCGGCCGTCAACGCCAGCTCGAACTCGTCGACCACCTCGAGCAGGCGAACCACCAGCGGCTCCGCGGCGAGCTCGACCGCCCGGGTCTGCTCGCGGAGCACCCGCTTCCGGTAGTTGTCGAACTCCGCCTTCAGCCGCTGGAGATGCTCAAGGTACTCGGCCGCCTGCTTCTGGGCCTGGACGAGCTCGTCCTCTTCGTCCTGGGCCTCCGGGTTCGCCGGCGGCGCGTCGGCATCGTCGCGGACCCGGCGCTTGTCGGTGATCCGGAGTGGTGGGCGCTCCTCGCGCTCACCGCGGTCTTGTTCGTCCCTGGTCGTCATCCGGTGGACGCACCTCCTTCATCCACCACTTCACCCTCGACGACGTCGTCCGGGCCCTCGCCGGGCTGTCCACCACTCTCCCCTGCCTCGGCCTGCTGTTCCTGCTGAGCCTGCTGCTGCTGCTGGTAGACGGCCTGGCCGACCTGCTGGAAGGACTGCATCAGCTTGTCGGACGCGGCCTTGATCCGGTCGGTGTCGTCGCCTTTCAGGGCTTCCTTCACCTCGGCGATGTCCTTCTCCACCTCGGCCTTCTGCTCGGCCGAAGCCTTGTCGCCGAGCTCCTCGAGGGTCTTCTCCGCCTGGTAAGCCAGGTTGTCCGCGGTGTTCCGAACGTCCGCGGCCTCCTTGCGGCGTCGGTCCTCGTCGGCGAACTCCTCGGCCTCCTTCATCATCCGGTCGATCTCGTCCTTGGGCAGGGCCGTGCCGCCGGTGATGGTCATGGCCTGCTCCTTGCCGGTGGCGTTGTCCTTGGCCGAGACGTTCACGATGCCGTTGGCGTCGATGTCGAAGGTCACCTCGATCTGCGGCATCCCTCGGGGTGCCGGAGCGAGGCCCGTCAGCTGGAAGCGACCCAGGCTCCGAGAGCCGGGCGAGAACACCGTCTCGGCCTCTCCCTGGAGCACGTGGACCTCGACCTGCGTCTGGTTGTCGTCCGCGGTGGTGAACACCTCGGACTTCTTCGTGGGGATCGTGGTGTTGCGCTCGATGAGCTTGGTGAAGATCCCTCCCTTGGTCTCGATCCCCAGCGACAGCGGGGTCACGTCGAGCAAGAGGACGTCCTTCACGTCGCCCTTGAGCACGCCGGCCTGGATAGCCGCACCCACCGCCACAACCTCGTCGGGGTTGACGCCCTTGTGGGGCTCCTTGCCCCCGGTGAGCTTCTTGACCAGCTCCTGGACCATGGGCATCCGGGTGGCGCCCCCAACCAGGATCACGTGGTCGATGGCGGAGACGTCCTTCCCCCAGTCCTTGGTGGCCTGGGTGAACGGGCCCTCGAGCTGCTTCACCAGGTCCTCGGTCATGCGCTCGAACTCGGCGCGGGTGAGCTTCATCTCGAGGTGCAGCGGCTGCCGCTCGGCGTTGGCCGTGATGAACGGCAGGTTGATGGTGGCCTCGGAGGTGGAGGTGAGCTCGATCTTGGCCTTCTCCGCGGCCTCCTTCAGGCGCTGGAGGGCCATCCGATCCTGGGACAGGTCGATGCCGTAGTTGTTCTTGAACTCCTTGACCATCCAGTCGATGATCCGCTGGTCCCAGTCGTC
>DAITPV010000158.1:0-5393 GCA_036833435.1 Actinomycetota bacterium
GAGTTCCGATGCCCGAACGAGAACGCCTTGCTCCCGGGCATCGGGTTGTCGGGCGGCCGAGCCCCGGTCTCCTCGAGCCGGAGCACCTTTCCGCCGAGGTTCTTCCGCTGCTGGGACCGGCCGGGGTTCCCCGCGTCTCCGGTCACCGCGTACAGCTTCCCGTCCGGGCCGAAGTGGATCACCCCGCCGTCGTGGAAGCTGTTGGCCGGGATCCTGACCAGCTGGTCCTCCTGCATGCTGCCACCCTGCTTGCGCAGCCGGATGATCCGGTTCACCTCCGGGTGGCCGTCGGTGTAGTAGACGTACACCCACTGATGGTCGGGTCCCATCGACCAATCGGGGTCCAGCGCCAAGCCGAGCGCGCCCCGCTCGCCGCCTCCGGCGACGCCCTTGATCTTGCCCCAGCGCTGGTCCTGCCCTCCGGCCAGGGGGACGTGGCGGATCTCGCCGGAGAACCGTTCGACGTAGAACAGCTCGGAGCCGTCGGGGGTGAAGGCGAACGCGGCGGGCCAGCAGGTCCTCGGCTTCCGGCACCGGACCACCTGCTGCTTCCCGGCCGCGGACGCCGGGGCGGGAGAGAGGGGAATGGTCGCCAGCAGCGCGGCGAGGACCACCGCCACGCGGCCGGCCTTCACGCAGCCACCAGCCGGTAGATCCCGTCGTCGTCGCTGAAGAACACCTGGCCGCCCCTCCGGGCGGCCATGGCGGTGATCCCCTCGTCGTGCGAGTAGAGGGTGGTGTCGTCCACCACCGCATCCCGCGAAACGTTGAGCGAGATGTCCCGGAGGAGTCCGCCGAAGGTGGCCACCAGGAGGTCGCCCTCCACCGCCGGGTCCAGGCCGCACTGTTCGCAGAACACCGCTCCCGTGGGCACGATCACCCCTCCGTAGTTCACCTCAGGGAGGATCTTGGGGTCGGGGCCGCTGCTGTTGGTCTGGCTGACATCCGGAGTGCCGGAGCACCCGGTGCCATCGGGCCCCCAGGCGTAGTTGCCGCCGGGGAGCACCAGGTTGACCTCGTCGTTGCAGTTCGGCCCGTTCTCCGTCTGCCACAGGCGATCGGTTCGGGGGTCGAAGGTGAACCCGAACGAGTTCCGGTGGCCGTAGGAGAACGCCAGGCTCCCCGGGATCGGGTTGTCTGCCGGGCGGCCACCGGTCCGGTTCAGCCTGAGCACCTTGCCGCCCGGGTCGGCCAGGTCCTGGGACCGGGCCGGGAACCGCCCCAGATCGCCGGTGACGATGTAGAGCTTCCCGTCGGGACCGAAATGGATCGGGCCGCCGTTGTGGTTGGTGTTCGGAGGATCCAGGGTAATCGTCAGGAGCTCCTCACTGACGAACCCCTTTCCCTTCTGCTTCTTCCGGATCCGGACCACCTTGTTCTCATTCGGCTGGGCCTGGGTGAAGAACACGTAGACCCAACGCTGCTTGGGTCCCTGGTCCCACCGTGGGTCCAGGGCGATGCCCAGGGCCCCTCGCTCCCCGTCGCCATCGACCGGGCCGACCGAGCCCCACCGGCCATCCCGATGGCCCTTGAACGTGAACCGCCGGATCTGCCCGGTGAACCGCTCCAGGTAGAACACCTGCTTGCCGTTGGGGGTGAACACGAAGGCTGCCGGCCAGCACTCCTCTTCGGCGGCCCGGCAGTCGATCACCAGCTGCGCCGAGGTGGACGCGGACGCCGCTGGCATCCCGCCGGGCGGGACGGCGACCAGAAAGGCCGCCAGGGCTGCGGCGCGAGTGAACCACCGTCGGGCGGCCATTGGCGGAGACTCTACCCCGTTCCCCGCGTTCCGGACTCCCCGGCGGGGGCTCCTCCCACCACCACCTTGGCCACGGGGTTGTGGCCGGGCCGGTAGGGGATCATCCGAGCGTCCGGAGCGTCCAGCACCACCAGGTCTGCTCGCTTCCCTGGCTCCAGGGTGCCCACCCGATCCTGGAGCCCCAGGACCCATGCCGGGTTGACCGTGGCCGCCAGCAACGCCTCGCCGGGCGGGAGGCGGTACAGGGCGCAGCCAAGCGCGATGGCCTCCGGCATCGACAGCACGGGCGAGGTTCCCGGATTCATGTCCGTGGCCAGGGCGAGGGCCGCGCCGGCCTTCCGGAGCTCCGCCACCGGGGGCCGGGACTCGCCGAGCATCAGGGTGGAGGACGGGAGCAGCACGGCCACCGTGTCCGTGCCGCCGAGGGCTCGAACGCCTTCGTCGTCCGTGTGGTTCAGGTGGTCGGCGCTTCGGAGGTCCAGCCGAGCGGCTGCCTGAGCCGCGCCCGAGGGACCCAGCTGATCGGCGTGACAGCGCACCGGCAGCTCGTGTCCGGCGGCGGCCCCGGCGACTCGCTCGAGATCGGCCACGGAGAACGCGATGTCCTCGACGTAGACGTCGACGGCGTCCACGAGTCCCTCCGCCGCCGCGGAGGGGATCAGCTCGTCGCACACCGCGTCCACCCATTCCTTCGCCGAGGCCTCCGGGGGGACGGCGTGACATCCGAGGAGCGTCACCGTGACGATCTGGGGGATCTCGTCCGCCAGCCGGCGGGCCAGTCGGGCCTGTCGGAGCTCTGCGTCCACCGAGAGCCCGTACCCCGTCTTCATCTCCACCGTCGTGGTGCCGTGGGCCAGCATCTCCTTGAGCAGCGGACGGCAGAACGCCAGCACGTCTTCGTCGGAGGCGTCGGCCAGCATCCGGGCGCTTCGGGGGATGCCTCCTTGCTCCCCGTACCGGACCCCGCCGAGCCGGTCCTCGTACTCGTCGTCCCGCCAGCCGAAGAACGGGAGGTGCGTGTGGCAGTCGACGAACCCCGGGACCACGGCCATCCCGGTGAAGTCCTCGTCGATCGAGCCATCCCAATCGGCGCGGTCGCCGGCGTACGTGATCGTGTCGCGCTCCCAGGCCACCACCGCGTCGCGGACGACCTCCGGGCTGGCGGGAGACCGAGATGGGCCGTCGGCCGTTCGGCCGGTAACCAACGTCGAACAGGCGAGTGCCGGCATCGAGAACTAGTCCTTTCGGGCTACCTGGAAATGACCCCGCCGGGCCATTCCCTTCCTTGGGTGCTGCGGCAATGATATGGGTGAAAAGAAGCCCGCCGACTTAGGCGGGAGAAGCGGCACCTCGAGAGGGCGCTCGGGTGCTGCATGCGCCAGGAGGGGGATTCGCGGGCAGTCCCCCTCTGGCTTTTCCCGGACTTTTTTCCACCCCCTGTACACTCCCTCTCCGTGACTCTCCACGTCGTCCGGGCCTAGGCGACGTGTCCGTTCCTCCTCCGGGATCGCTGCGCGAGGTGATGCGCGACCCCGCCGTCCGAGTGACGGTGGGCGTCACCGTGATCGTGATGCTGGGGTTCGGGCTGATCGTCCCCACCCTCCCGTTGTTCGCCCGCTCGTTCGGGGTCGGACGGGCCGAGGTCGGTCTGCTCAACGCGGCGTTCGGGGTGGCCCGGCTGGGCATGGACCTGGGAGCCGGACCGATCGTCTCCCGGCTCGGTGAGCGAATGTCGGCCACGCTGGGGACCGCGGTGGTGGGGCTCTCTGCCGCGCTCTCGGCGGTGGCTCCCTCGTTCGGATTCCTGGTCCTGTTCCGGAGCCTGGGAGGGGCGGGCTCCTCGCTCCTGTTCGTCGCGCTGATGAGCTACTTGCTCAGGTCGGTCGATCCGGGGCGGATGGCCAGAGCCATGAGCCTGTTCGTGTCCTCGTTCCTCCTCGGGACGGTCCTGGGGCAGCCGATCGGAGGGCTGATCGCCGAGTGGTTCGGGCTCGCCGCACCCCTGTGGTTCTACGCCGGGGCGTGTGGGATCTCCGCCATCCTGATGCTCCGCCGGCTCACCCCGGCCCGGATCGCGGCACCGATCCGGCCGCAGACCGCGACCGCCGATGAGGTCCTTGCCGAGTCGGAGGGACCGGTGGCCTCGAGCTGGAAGCGGGCCCGGGTCCTTCTTCGAAGCCGACCGTTCGTCACTGCGCTGGTGGCCAACGCGGTGATGTTCTGGCTCCTTGCATCGGTCCGGCTCACGTTGGTTCCGTTGTTCGCCGGAGAGGAGGCCGGGCTCTCTGAGCTGGGGATCGGCGTGGTCCTGGGCGCTTCGGCGGTGGGTCAGTTCGCCGTGGTCGGCTGGGCGGGGAGGGTCGCGGACACCCGGGGGCGGAAGGCGGCCCTGATCCCGGGGCTGGCCGGGCTCCTGGTGACCGTGGCGCTGCTGGGGCTGGCGGTGGAGCCCTTGATCCTGACCGTCACGCTGGTGGCCATGGGGGTGTCGACCGGGTTCGCCGCGGTGGTTCCCGCCGCGGTCGTTGCCGACGTCACGCCGGGCGGGTCCTCGGCCTCGGCCGTCGGGGTGTTCCGGTTCGCGGGCGACATCGGGTTCGTCCTGGGCCCGGCGATCACCGGGGTGGTGGCCGACGTGTCGGGGTTCGGAGGTGCGTTCCTGGTGGCCGCGCTTCCGCTGGCCGCGGTCCTGGCCATGGCCGTCCGGATGCCGGAGACCCTGGCAAGCCGATCAAAAGGTTGACGCTCGGAATACGATTGGCGTCCCGGTCCTCGCCGGGGAGAGACAACGAGGCAAGCATGGCCCCGACATCGCCGGAAGAACCGAACGAGCTTGGTTCGCGTGCCGCTCGACCGGAGCGGGTCATCGACCTGCGGGACGAAGCGGCCATCCCCCCGGAGATCGTCTTCGAGCGCATCGGGCCCACCACGCTGCCGCAGGAGATCCGCATCGCCGTCCGCGAGGGAGCCGTCCCCGCGGCTACCTTGGAGAACCTCAGGCAGGTGTGGCCGTGGATCTGGATGCTGCCCCCCACGGAAGGCCGGCGCTTCCAGCGTCTGCTTGACGAGTTCCCTGCCCAGGTCCTGATCCTCGCGGACGAGCCGGATTCCGCTCCGCTGGCGGACGCCGCCCGGGGCGTATCCCGGTCCATCCGGGTCCTGGCCGCCACCGAGCCGGGACTGGACGTCCAGGTGGCCCCACCGTGGGCCGCGCTGGCGATCCCCTCGGACGCAGCGCCTCCTCTGTGGGTCCTCGCCGTGCTGGCCCTTCGTGCTGTCCCACGTGCCTCGGTGCGGTGGGGGTGGGTCCAGACGCTCCTGGGGGTGGTCGACAGCGCGCACCGGGGGCTCCGCGGAACACCACAGCGAGGGTACGTGGCGGGGTCCTTCGAGCTGGTCCTTCGGATGGCCCTCGACGAGGCCGACCGGTCACTCCACGGGTTCGCCGGACGGTCCTACCGGGTGGCCGAGCTCTCGCAGGAGGTCGCCGAAGCCATGCGGCTTCCCCCCAAGGAGGTGGAGGCGGCCCGGCTGGCGGGGTTGTTCCACGACCTGGGCATGCACCTGGTGGCACCGCCCGACGTCCTGGGCAGGGCGGGCCCACTGGGAGACGACGAGTGGGACCTGATTCGCA
>DAITPV010000159.1:0-5390 GCA_036833435.1 Actinomycetota bacterium
CACGGGTCGTTGGTGAAGAACATGTCGCCCTCTCGGATCCGTTCCGTGGCGTCGTCGCGCCCGGTCGATTTGTCCAGATACGCCTTCAGCGCGTCCCACCAGATCGTCCGGCCGATGGCGAACCCGATGTAGCCCGGCACCCCGGAGCCCTGATTCAGCCAGTGCTCGACCGCGGCGTCGTCGGCGCCTCGTCCCAGGACCACGCAGGCGACCTGGTCCCGGCCGTCCGAACGGACCAGCTGGGCGACGGACTCGCAGTCCTCCCTCCGGTCCAGCCCCTCGATCTTCCACACGTCTGGCTCGATCCCGGCGGCCTGGAGGTCGCGGATCGACGCTCGCATGAGCTCGGGCCGGAGCTCCTTGTCGAACCGGTCGGTGTCGCCCCCCACCGAGGCCAGCTGAGACTCCTCCGCCGGCACCAGCAGCTCGAACAGGAACTTTCGGTCCCGCTCGTGAAGCCAGTCCGAGAGCCGTCGCAGGCGCGCCGACTGCCGGGCGTTCATCTCCCCATCGCCCTCGGGGTTGTACCGGACCAGGACCTTGCTGAACGCGGGATCGAACTCCTCGATGTGGGCCCCGAAGTCCTCGCCGTACTCGAAGTCGAACTCGTCCTGCCCGCTCTTCTCCACCGGCATGGCCAGGACCACGCCCTCCTTCTTGCCCCGCCGGGCCAGGTCGGCGCCGAACTGCTCGTCGACGAGCATCCCAGCGGCGTCCTTCGGCGCTCCTTCTTCCAGGGCTCTGAGGAACCCCTCGAAGATCACCGCCTTCGCGTCGGAGATGCGCTCCACGTCCTCCGATGAGGGCTGGCCCTCGATGCCCAGCATCTTCTTCTGGAACGAGCCGCGGTGGTCGAACGCCAGGATGTATAGGGGCTTCGTGTAGCCGAGCGTCATCGGTCGCTACCTCCCGGGTCGGGTCGAGCTGACATTCTGTCAGACCGGTTCAGGCCCGGCCAACGACGGCCTCGACCTGCGCCGGCCACGTGTCGTTGTGCACGCCCCGTCCCAGGAACGCTTCCCGGGCCCACCGGAGGTACTCGAGCTTCCGAAGGGCCACCCGGTACGCGCCGAACCGGCCCTCCTCGATCTGCTCCTCCGGCAGGTAGATGGGCTCCCGGCGGAAGTTGAGCTGGAGGAGCGCGCGGTTGAGCCGGGCGATGGACCGGCCCACCTCCTCGGCAAGGTCGTCGCCGGCCAGGGACGCGAATCGGTCGCCGTCCATGAGCCGGAACAGGTACGTGGCGTGCCCCGAACCCGAGGCCACCTCCTGGGCCACCACGTTCACCGGACGCCCGTCCCGAGCCAGCGGGCAGAAGTACCAGAGGTCCGTGGTCGGATGGGCCGGATCGGGTTTGCTCTCCTGTTCGATCGGGGGGTCCGCTCGTCCGGTGACCTCACGGCCGGGTAGATCCTGGCGAGCTACCCCCCCGAACCCCCCCTCGCGCCATTCGGAACGGCTCTGGCGATCGGTGGCCGAGATCGGCTGCGGATCGGGCGCGACCGATGGCGCCGCAGGTGGCGCGTCCTCCTTCTCGGTCAGCATGGCCTTGACGCCGAACGCCGCCCAGCCGGGTGGGGTCATGGCCTTGAGCCGCTCGTACGAGGCCCGGAGCTCGTCGGTGGCACACGCAGCTGCCTCCAGCCGGGGCCACACCGTGGGATCGACCGCGTCGATGTCCTTCTGCTGCGCCGCCCGGCCGTCACGGAGGAGGGTGGCCAGGCGAGACAGGTTCGCGGGCTCGATCCCCGGGAGCAGCGCCGCCAGGGTCGCCGCGCTTCGGCGAGCCAGGTCGTCGAGCAAGCGGCGCAGCTCGTCGCGGAACTCCTCGGAGCGTTTGGCCAGGTGTCCGAACACCAGCGTCCGGCCGTCGTCGGTGAGCACCCGAGTCTGGTACAGCTCCTCGTCCCAATCGACCCGCTCCACGAACGAGTACGGCACGCCGAACATCGTTCCTCGCTCCGGGACGACCACTAGGAGGTCCTCGTACAGCCGAACCTCCACCGGGATGGGCGTGGAGCCCCCGAGGAGCTTCCCGGGATAGGTGTCCTGCAGGTTCACCCCGCGAAGGAGCAGGTCCCGCTCGAGCACCTCGTGACGCCGGGTCCGGAGGTCGGCCAGCAGCTGCCCGTACGCCTTGCCGAGCATCGTGAGCTCGTACTTCGTTCCGGTGTGGTCTTCGAGTCGAAGGACGTAATCGTCGTCGTGGACGTCCTCGATGTCCACGAGCGGCAGGTGGACCGGATCTCTCCCTTGGAGAACGACCTGGAGGGCGTCCTCGGTCAGCTCGATCGTCGCGGGGACGGGCGCGCCGTCACCGACGCGGGCCTGGCCCTCGTACGTCACTTACAGCTGCGTCCCGCACTCGGGGCAGAACTTGGTTCCCCGAGGAGACTCGGCCCCGCACTTCGAGCAGGCCACCGGCATCGAGAGCGGCTTGCCGCACTCGGGACAGAACTTCCCGGAGTGCTCCGCCTCGGCGCCGCAGTGCGGGCAGATGGCCACCTGGCGCCGCTCGACGTTGACGTCCTTGGTCCAGTCGACCTCCTGGACCTTCTGCTTGACCTGCCCCAGCTGCGCCTGGGCCTGTGCCCCAGCGATCTCCTGCTCGAGCTTGGGCGCGTCGTTGACGCATAGCCCGTACTCCTCGTTCCAGCAGATCTCGTTGCACACCCACGACCCGCACTTGTGGCACTGCTTGAAGTAGGGGGCCATCTCCTCCACGGCCTGCTTGAGGGCCTTGTCCTTGGCCTGGGACTCCGTGAGGTCCTTGGCCTCCTGGCCGGCGTAGCCGACGTTCCCCAACGCGCCCCCCAGGAGCCCGCCGAGCCCGCGGGCCACCTTGGTGCCCACACCCAGCGCCGAGGCCTGGAAGCCGGACTTGTATCCGTTGCCGCATCGTTCACAGAAGAACTCGAACTGGTAGCCAGCCTCGGTGGAGTGGTCCCGGTAGTTGTCGGAGAACGGAACGATCCCAGCCATGAGCTTCCTCCTTGTCAGGACCCCTGTTTATACGCCCGCGTCACACGGGTCCGGAATAGCCCATATGGGCCATGTCGGGCCTAGTCCGGCGTCCCCCCGGAGCGGGAGGCCAGGTACGTCTCCATGGCCCGCTCGGCCCGGTCGTGGTCGTCCTGACTCAACATCCGCAGGAGCCCCGCCACCACCAGAACCATGAGCACCGCCATCAGGCCGGACACCACCCCGACCCGGATGGACAGCGTCCGCGACAGCTCGTAGCACTGGAGCCCCTCCTCCCCGGCGCCACAGATCGAGGCTCCGGTGAGCGAGGCCGCCACGCCCACCACCAGCCCCACGACCAGGCCGGCGCCCACGGCGAGCCACAGCAGCCGCGTCCTGCGGGTCCTCGTTGTGTCCTCCTACGCGGGGAAAGGGATCTCGGGCGTCAGGATCTCGACCGTGACGGGCTCAGCCGCCTTCCGGAAGACCTCGCCATCGGAGCTGGGAGCGGTTCCCGGGACGAACCCTCCGTAGTGCATGGGGACGGCGATCTGCGGGGACATAGCTCTGGCCAGGGCACCTGCTTCCGTGGCGTCCATGGTGTAGGTCGCTCCGCCGATCGGCAGAAAGGTCACGTCCGTCTTCACGGACTCCAGCTCCGGCACGTGGTCGGTGTCCCCAGCGTGGTGATAGGTCTGGCCCTCCAGCTCGAGTACGAAGCCGACCCAGTTGTTCCGCTTCGGGTGGTTCTCCTCGCGGCCCTCCACGATGTTGTACGCGGGGACCGCCTGCGCCTTGACCCCGCCGGCCTCCACGGTGTCGCCGGGCTTCACGGCCTTCACGTCGCCGGACAGCTCCTTGGCGACGTCGGCAGGAGCCACGAACACGGTCCCCTCCTTGCGGATCTTCTCGAGGTCGTCCTTCGAGTAATGGTCGTCGTGCGCGTGGGTGATGAACACCACGTCGGCGGGCTGCGGATCGGTGATGTCCCAGGGATCGATGTACAGGGTCAGGCCGTGTCCGGACCACCGGAACGAAGCGTGCTTGAACCAGGTGAAGTGCTCGAACATTCCCCCACCTCCTTTCGGAACAGCCTACCCGAGACCCCCTGATAGCCTCGGGACCATGGAGGAGACCCCACTCCCGCAACGAGGCGGGCTGCGCGGCGCGCTGGGGCTGCTGGGTCGGAACCGGAGCTTCAGCAGACTCTACGCCGCCCAGCTGATCTCGTTCCTGGGGGACTGGTTCCTCCTGGTGGCCCTGTTCGGTCTGGTCAACGACCTCACCCGGTCGCCTGCGATGGTCACCCTGGTCCTGGTCGTGCAGATGCTGTCGATCGCAGTGTTCTCTCCTGTGGGCGGCCATCTCGCGGACCGGTTCGACCGGCAGCGACTGATGATCGTCGCGGATGTGATCCGAATGGTGCTGGCCCTCGGGTACCTGCTCATCGACGAGCCCGGGGACGTATGGCTGGCCTACGTCCTCACCGCGGGGATCGGATCCCTCTCAGCTGTGTTCGGCCCGGCCTCCACCGCGGCCCTCCCCAACCTGGTGTCCGATCGGGACTTGTCCACAGCCAATGCGCTCATGGGATCGGCGTGGGGAACGATGCTGGCCGTGGGAGGGGCGCTGGGCGGCCTGGTTGCCGCCCTGTTGGGGCGCGAGGCCGCGTTCGTCGGCGATGCGCTGTCCTTCGCGATCTCCGGCGCGCTCCTGATCGGCATCCGGGGGCGGTTCTCCGAGCCCCGAGCGGAGGAGCATCCCGGGATGATCGCGGCCGTGGTGGAGACGGTTCGGTACGCTCGCCGCGATCACCGCGTGCTGGCCCTGCTCTCGGTGAAAGGCGGATTCGGCCTGGCGGGAGGGGTGGTCGGGCTGCTGCCCATCCTGGCCCTCACCGTGTATGACGCCGGCGACACGGGGACCGGGATCCTCCTCGCGGCCCGGGGAGTGGGCGCGTTCCTCGGTCCGATGATCGCCCGTCGGTTCACCAACGACCTCCGAGGAGTGTTCGTGGCCATCGGGATCTCGTTCGCCGTCTACAGCGCGGGCTACGGGATCGTCCCCCTGGTCGGAACCCTTGGGGCCGCGGCGGTGTTCGTCCTCGTGGCCCACCTGGGAGGGGGTGGCCAGTGGATGCTGTCGACCTACGCGTTACAGCGCATCGTCCCCGACCGGATCCGAGGGCGGGTGTTCGCCTTCGACTTCGGGCTGGTGACGCTGTCCTTGTCCTGCTCGATCCTCCTCGGAGGATGGGCCGCCGAGCACTTCCCGGTTCAGACGGTGATGATGATCCTGGCCGGGGTGGCGTTGGCCTACGCCGTGGTGTGGTCGATCGTCACCACGCCGGTCAGACGCCGGGCGAACGAGGTCCCCGAGACCATCACCCGATAGCAGGGCGGGCTCGCTACGCGGACGGCGGAGTCTCG
>DAITPV010000160.1:0-5337 GCA_036833435.1 Actinomycetota bacterium
CTTCCAGGATCACGGTCTCGCCGGGCTCGGGAGCTCCGGCGAAGAAATGCGGCAGACTCACCCGAGCGGGCGGAGCCGTCCCCGGAGAGCGCCTCGCTCCCCGCGGGCGTCGGCCAGCGACTCGAACAGCTTCCGCTCGTCCTTGGACAGCTTGGCCGGCACCTCGAGGTCGACCTGGATCAGCAGGTCACCGCGACCGCGCCGTCCCAGGTGGGGAACACCCTTGCCCCGGACACGGATCACCGAACCGGCACGGGTTCCCGACGGGATCTTGACGGTGGCCAGCCCGTCCAGGGTATCCACCTCAACCTCGGTCCCCAGCGCCGCGGAGGTCAGCGGCAGGTCCAGCACACAGAGCAGGTCCTGCCCCCGCCGCTCGAACACGGGATGGGGGGCGACCGCCAGGGTGAGATAGAGGTCTCCGGTCCGCCCACCGTGGTGACCGTCCTCTCCGGTGCCTTCCATCCGCAGGTCCATTCCGTCCGCCACCCCGGCCGGAACGTCCACCGTGAGCGTCCGGGCCTTGGGGACGCGTCCCTCGCCCCGACACTCCGGACACGGAGAGAGGATGGCCTCTCCGGTGCCCTGGCACGTCGTGCACGGCCGCGAGGTCATCACGGTGCCGAACACGCTGCGGCGGACGTCGGAAACCTCACCGGCCCCGCCGCACGTTTCGCATCGCGTCGGGAAGGTGCCGGGAGCCGACCCGTTCCCGCCGCACTGGTCGCACGTCGCCAGGGTTTCGAGCTGCACTTCCTTGTGCGTCCCGAAGGCGGCCTCTTCGAAGGTCAGCTCCAGCAGCGTTCGGAGGTCCGCTCCCCGCGCGGTTCGCGTCCGCCGGCGTCCGCGGGTTCCGGTGCGCCCGAACGGTGAGCCTCCGAAGAAGGCCTCGAAGATGTCTCCCAGGTCCCCGAAGCCGAACATGTCTTGGGTGAAGCCCTCTCCCCCGAACAGGTCGTACTGCCTCCGTCGGGCCGGGTCGGAAAGGGTCTGGTACGCCAGGTTGATCTCCTTGATCCGCACCTCGGCCTGTGGGTCATCGCTGACGTCGGGATGGTACGAGCGGGCCAGGGCGCGGTAGGCCTTCTTGATGTCTTCCTGCGTGGCGTCGCGCGAGACGCCCAGGACCGTGTACAGATCCCGGTCGGCCATCAGGCCGTGGTGTGGGTCGACCCCGACAGACCTCTGGCCACCGCCAGGACGGCGGAGATCGCGGTGGGGTAGGCCATCCGCGTGGGCCCCACCACCGCGATGATCCCGTGTCCTCGGCTTCCGCTGCGATAGGGAGCCACCACCAGGCTGGCCTCACGCATGGCCGTGAGCGGGTTCTCGCTCCCGATCTGGATGGCCACGCCCTCGGCCTTCCGAACCATCCGGCTGAGCAGGTCGAGCACCTCGTTCTCCTCTTCGAGCACTCGCAGAAGCTCGCCGACGGTCTCCCGGCGGGCGAAGGCCTCCTGGCTGACGATGTTCGCCGCTCCCCCGATGATCACGTGATGCGAGGAGGGCGGATAGGCCACGGCCCCGTACCGGGTGACCCGCGAGAGGAGGACGGTGGTGCCCCGAACCACCTCGTCGGGCTCCGTCGGGAGCCGGCTGAAGTAGCGCGTGATGGCGCGCTCCTGGCGCTCCGGGAGGCGCGGCCAGCGGGGCAGGGTGTCCACGTAGAACCGGTAGCCGAGGTCCGTGGGGATCCGTCCCGCAGACGTATGGGGATGGGTCAGGTACCCCAGGCCCTCCAGCGCGGCCATGTCGTTGCGGATCGTGGCGGCGCTGACGCCCAGACGGAGATGGGCCGCCAGGGCTCCGCTCCCCACCGGCTCGCCGGTGCGGATGTGGTCGGTGACCACCCCTCGCAGGACGGTCGCCTTGCGGTCATCGAGCGTTGCCGTCGCGGTCATCGCCCTCCTGTTTTAGCACTCTCAGGGGGAGAGTGCTAGGACCACCTCGTTGGCCAGCAGCATCCCTCGCTCGGTGAGCGTGAATCGGTCTCCCTCGAGCCGGGCCAGCCCTCGATCCACGAAGCCGGCGGCTGCCTCCACGGGAACCCAGGCCACAGGGATCCCGGCCGCGGCCCGCACGCCCAGGAGCATCCGCTCCAGCCGAGCCTCGTCCGGAGCCAGACGCTCGTCCCCGGCCACGACCGGGCTCCCCGCCCCTGCGAGTGCCGTGTACCGCCCCGGCGGCCGGACGTTCCACCACCGACGGCCGTCTCGGTACGAGTGGGCCCCGGCCCCCAGCCCAAGGTACGGACGTCCCTCCCAGTAGCCCAGGTTGTGCAGGCACTCGTGGCCCGGCCGAGCCCAGTTCGACACCTCGTAGTGCCGATAGCCCGTCGAGCCGAGAACATCGCACGCGACCTCGTACATCTCCGCCTGGAGGTCCTGATCCGGCGGGGGCTGCCGGCCCTCCGCGACCGACCGGCCCAGCGCGGTGGACGGCTCGATCGTCAGCGCGTAGGCCGACACGTGGTCGGGCTCGAGGGCCACAGCCTGGTCGAGGGTCCGCCGCCAGGAATCGAGCCCCTCGCCGTGGGCGCCGTAGATGAGATCGAGGTTCACGGAGGCGAACCCGGCGTCCCGAGCCGCGCGGTACGCCCGGCGCGCCGACTCCGGCTGGTGGACCCGCTCCAGCGAGCGCAGCACCGCCGGGTCGAACGACTGGACGCCGAGCGACACGCGGGTGACGCCCGCCGCACGCAGGTCCGAGAGCGACCGCCCGCCCACCGTGTCCGGGTTGGCCTCGGAGGTCACCTCGGCGTCGGAGGCGATGTCGAAGGTGTCCCGGAGGTGGGTGAGCAGCTCCGCGATGGCGGCCGACGCCAACGTCGTGGGGGTTCCGCCTCCCAGGAACACCGAGACGAACGGCATCTCGGCCCACGCTCCGGCCACCGCGTCGCCTTCCCGGCGGAGGGCGTCCACGTACGGGACCTTCAGATGCTCCAGTCCGGCGTGCGCGTTGAAATCGCAGTAGCCGCACCGGGTCAGGCAGAAGGGGACGTGCACGTATAGCCCGGCGGTCACCGGTTCCTCCCCTGGTCCACACGCAGCGCGGCGATGAACGCTTCGTGCGGGACGTCGACCTTGCCGACCCGACGAAGCCTGGCCTTTCCCGCCTTCTGCTGCTCCAGCAGCTTCCGCTTGCGGGTCACGTCGCCCCCGTAGCACTTGGCCAGGACGTCCTTGCGCTTGGCCTTCACGGTCTCCCGGGCGATGATCCGCGACCCGATGGCTGCCTGGATGGCCACGTCGAACAGCTGTCGAGGGATGAGCTCGCGAAGTCGCTCGACCATCCTGCGCCCGTAGGTCTGGGCCTTGTCGCGGTGGACCACGGCGCTGAACGCGTCGACCGGCTCGCCGTGGAGCAGAACATCCACCCGCACCAGGTCGGCCTCCCGGTATCCCCAGTGCTCGTAGTCGAGCGACGCGTACCCGCGGGTCCGGGACTTCAGCTGGTCGAAGAAGTCGAAGATGATCTCGGCCAGCGGCATGAGGTATCGAAGCTCCACCCGCTCAGGGGACAGATACTTCATCTCCTCCATGGACCCGCGACGGCTCTGACAGAGCTCCATCACCGGGCCCAGATACTCGGAGGGGGTGATCACGGTGGCCAGGACCAGCGGCTCCTCCACCCGTTCGAACGTGCCCGGGTCCAGCATCTCCGATGGATTGTGGACCTCGATGCCCTGGTCGCCGCGGATCACCCGGAGCTCCACGTTCGGGGTGGTGGCCAGGAGCTCGAGGTCGAACTCCCGCTCGAGCCGCTCGCGGACGATGTCCATGTGCAGCAGGCCCAGGAAACCGCACCGGAACCCGAACCCCAACGCTCTCGAGGACTCCGGCTCGAACACCAGCGCGGCGTCGGAGAGCCGGAGCTTGTCCAATGCGGCCCGGAGGCCCGGGTAGTCCCCGCCCTCCATGGGATACAGGCCGCTCCACACCATCGGCTTCGGCTCCCGGTACCCGGGGAGCGCCTCCTTCGCCGCAGCGCCGGCCATCGTCACGGTGTCGCCGACCTTGGCCGTTCGAACGTCCTTCTCCCCCACCACCACGTACCCGACCTCGCCGGAGTCCAGCGACTCGATCGGCGTGGGCTCCGGTGCCATGGCCCCGGCCTCCTCCGTCTCGGACTCCAGGCCCGTGGCCATCATGCGGATCCGGGCCCGCGACGGGAGCGAGCCATCCACCACCCGGACGTAGGCCACCACTCCGCGATACGCGTCGTAGGCCGAGTCGAACACCAGCGCCCGCAGCGCTGCGTCGGGTCGTCCCGACGGTGGCGGAACGCGGCCGATCACCCCGGAAAGGAGCTCGGCAACTCCCGCTCCCGTCTTCGCCGAGATCCGAAGGACGTCGGCGGGATCGGTTCCCGTGAGCTCGGCCATCTCCCGGACCGCTTCCGCCACGTCGGCCTGGGGAAGGTCGATCTTGTTCACCGCCGGAACGATGGCCAACCCCGCCTCGGTCGCCAGGTGGTGGTTGGCCAGCGTCTGGGCCTCGATCCCCTGGGAGGCGTCGACCAGGAGGACCGCCCCCTCGCACGCCGCCATGGCCCGGGAGACCTCGTAGGTGAAATCCACATGGCCCGGGGTGTCGATCAGGTTGAGCTGGTACATGGCTCCGTCGTGCTCGTATCCGAGCCGCACGGCCTGGGCCTTGATGGTGATCCCCCGCTCCCGCTCCAGGTCCATGCGGTCCAGGTATTGCTCTCGCATCTGGCGCTGGGGAACCGCGTGGGTGAGGTCCAGGAACCGGTCGGCCAGCGTGGACTTCCCATGATCGATGTGGCTGATGATCGCGAAGTTGCGGATGTGCTCCGGAGCGGTCACTCGGCCCATGGTACCGGCCGAGCTCGGTGTTACACTGGCGCGCCGTGGCAAACATCAAGTCCCAGATCAAGCGCAACCGCCAGAACGAGCGGCGGCGCGTGCGCAACAAGGCCGTGCGGACCCGGCTGAAGACGGAGTCCCGGAAGATCCGCGAGACGGCGGAGGCCGGAGAGACCGATAGCGCGGCCGAGGGCCTTCGGCAGACCTCACGCCTCTACGACAAGGCTGCCGGCAAGGGCTCGATCCACCCGAACACCGCCGCCCGTCGGAAGTCGAAGCTGGCCCGCGCCGTGGGCCGGTCCGGACACACCTCCTAGCGAGCCCCCGCCCGGGCCTTCGAGCTGACCGCTCTCCCTCGAGGGCCGTCGCCGGCGATCCGAGACAGGAGCATCGGCAGCACCACGTGGCCGTTCCCTCCCTGCTTCAGCAGGGCATCCGCTTCCACGACGCTCCGATGGAGCTCGCGGAGCTCTCCCTCCTCGAACCCCCGGGCCTGGTCGCGGTAGCAA
>DAITPV010000161.1:0-5322 GCA_036833435.1 Actinomycetota bacterium
AGGATCGGGCCCCGTCCGACGAGCCGTCAAAGGACGATCCCCTGCTGGCCGCGTGGGAGAGCGCGTTCCTGGGACCCGAGGGACAGGCCCCGGAGGGTGCCCCCCGCCGCAAAGGCGACCAGGGCGATCAGAAGGAGGGCGAGCCCTCGCTCCGCGAGCTGTTCTGGGGCGAGGAGTAGGCCGACGCCTTCGGCGGCCCGAGGGGCCGGATGTACTTCCTGAGCTGGGTGCTCCTGGGGCTGGCGGCGTGGAGCCTGTTATTCGGGCTCGACAAGGGGCAGGTGTACTTCTACATCTCCATCGGCGCCAGCGTGATGGCCATGCTCGCGCTGCTGGTGGCCATCCTTCGCCTCCCCGACTCGCGTTAGGGATGCCGCCGGAGCGCCACCGTGATCCGGTGGCCGAGGGTGGTGTGCTCCTCGCGATGCACACCCTCCTCCTCCGGAGCTGACCCGACCTCCAGCTCCGTGGCCAGGACCTCGCCGGCGATCAGTTGGCGGTGTGCCTCCAGGGCTTCGCGGACCGGGCCATCCGCGTCGATCCACAGGTCGATTCGGTCGGTGACGTCGAGGCCCGCGGCTTTCCGGGCGTCCTGCGCCAGGCGAACGATCTCTCTGGCCATCCCTTCGCGGGCCAGGTCGTCGGTGACCTCGAGCTCAAGGGCCACGGTGAGGCCTCCCTCGGCGGCAACCCCCCAGCCTCCGGCGGTCTCCTGCGAGAGGTCGACGTCGCCGGGATCCAGCTCGACGGGACCCGAGGCGGTCTCCACCGTGGCCCCCTCACCTCTGGCCAGTGCGGCGGCCACCGTGCCGTCGTCTCCCTCGAGGGCTCGGGCGACCTCCTGGACCGCGGGCCCGAGTCGCGGGCCCAGGACCCGGAAGTTCGGCTTGGCCCGCCAGCCGGCCAGCTGCTCGGCGGACTCCGCGAAGACCACCTCGCGGACGTTCAGCTCGTCGGCAACCAGGTTCAGCAGGGGCCGCAACGCCTCGTGGTCCCCGGGGTAGTGCACCACCGCTCGAGACAGGGGCTGCCGGACCCGGACGCCGGCGTCAGTGCGGATGGTCCGTCCCAGCGAGACCACGCCGCGGGCGGCCTGCATGGCCAACTCCAGCTCGGGGTCTCGGACGTTTGGATCGGCGACCGGGTAGTCGGCCAGGTGGACGGACTCCACCTCTCCATCCCGTCCGGCGGCCAGGTTCCGCCACATCGCTTCGGTCACGAACGGCGTGAGTGGAGCCAGGAGCCGGGCCAGGGTGGTGAGGCACTGGTACAGGGTCGCGTGCGCGGCCACGGACTCCGTGTTGCTCCGTTCCCCCGCCGGGTTCCAGAACCGTCGCCGAGCCCGGCGCACGTACCAGTTGGACAGGTCGTCGATGAACGCGGCGATGGATCGTCCCGCTCCCGTGGCGTCGTAGGACTCGAGTCCCGCTCCGGCGCGCTCGACCGTCGCGGCCAGCCGAGACAGGATCCACCGGTCCAGAACGGGACGATCTCCGGATTGGAGGTCGTGGGCGGTCGGGTTGACGTCGTCGGCGTTCGCGTAGGTCACATAGAAGGAGTACACGTTCCACAGGGTGAGGAGCAGGCCCCGGACGCTCTCCTCGATGGTCTCCATGGCCACCCGACGGTCGGACCATGGGGATCCGGCCACGATGAAGAACCATCGGAGGGCATCGGCACCGTAGACGTCGAGGACGTCGGCGGGGTCCACCACGTTCCCCAGCCGCTTGGACATCTTCCGGCCCTCCTTGTCGAGGAGGAGCCCGAGGACCAAGCAGTTCCGATAGGCCGAGCTGTCGAACAGCAGGGTGCCCTCGGCCATCATCGAGTAGAACCACCCGCGGGTCTGGTCCACCCCCTCGCATACGAAGTCCGCGGGGAACCGGCGCTCCTTCTCCTCGAGTCCGCGCCCCAGATCGGGGTGGTACGCCCACTGGGCGTAGGGCATGGCGCCCGAGTCGTACCAGGTGTCGATGACCTCGGGCACCCGGCGGGCTTTCTCTCCGCACTGGGGACAGGGGAGGGTCACCTCGTCGATGGCCGGCCGGTGTGGATCCACGTCGGTGACGTCGCGGCCGGCCAGCTCCGAGAGCTCCGATAGGGAGCCCACCACGGTGACGTGGCGGTTCCCGCACCGCCACACCGGCAGCGGCGTCCCCCAGTAGCGCTCCCGGGACAGCGCCCAGTCGACGTTGTTCTCCAGCCAGTCGCCCATCCGCCCGTGCTTGATGTGCTCCGGGTACCAGTTGACCGAGTCGTTGATCTCGAGGAGCCGGTCCTTCCTGGCCGTGGTGCGGACGTACCAGGAGGTGCGGGCCATGTACAGGAGCGGGGTGTCACATCGCCAGCACAACGGATAGGTGTGTCGGTACGTCTCGGAGCGCACCAGGAGCCCTCGGCTCTGGAGGTCCTCGATGATCTCCGGGTCCGCGTCCTTCACGGCCTTCCCTCGTACGAACTCCACCGGCGTCTCGTCGGTGAACCGTCCCTCGTCGTCGATGGGGCGGTAAACGGGCCAGCCCTCGGCGCGTCCGAGCTCGAGGTCCTCGGCACCGAATCCTGGCGCGATGTGCACCAGCCCGGTGCCGTCGTCCATGCCCACGAAGTCCGCGGCGGCCACCCGATGGGTGGTGCCGTCGACGTTCGGGTACGGGGGCTCGTACCGGACACCGACCAGTGCCGATCCCTCGGCGGCCCCCCGGACCACGGCGTCCTCGCCCAGGACCCGCTCCACCAGGTCCTGGGCCACGACGAACTCCTGTCCGTCCACCTCGACCCTGAGGTACGTCTCGCTGGGGGCCACGGCCACCCCGAGGTTGGAGACCAGGGTCCATGGAGTGGTGGTCCACACCACCAACGAGGCGCCCACCAGGCTCGGGTCGTTCGGGGAATCCACGATGGGGAACCGGACGAACACGCTGGGGTCGTCGACGGTGGCGTACCCCTGAGCCACCTCGTGGTCGGAGAGGGCCGTTCCGCAACGGGGGCAGTACGCGGCCGACTTGTAGTCCTCGACCAGCAGCCCGTCGGCGTGCAGCGTCTTCAAGGACCACCACACGCTCTCGATGTACTCCGCGTTCATGGTCCAGTACGCCTGGGACATGTCGATCCACAACCCCAGCCGCTCGGTCATCCGCTCCCAGTCCTCCACGTACCGGGTCACCGACTCACGGCAGCGGCGGTTGAACTCGGCGATGCCGAACGCCTCGATGTCTCGCTTGGTCTTGGTGCCGATCTCCTTCTCCACCTCGAGCTCAACCGGGAGCCCGTGGCAATCCCACCCGGCCTTCCGGGGGACGTAGTGGCCGGTCATGGTGCGGTACCGGGGGTAGAGGTCCTTGAAGGTCCGCGCCTCGGCGTGGTGGATCCCCGGCTTGCCGTTGGCGGTGGGGGGCCCCTCGTAGAACACCCACTCTGGCGACCCCTCCCGGGCGGCGAGGCTCTTCTCGAAGATCCGAGCGTCCTTCCAGAACCGCAGGATCTCCTGGTCCATGGCCGGAAGGTCCAGCCTGGGGTCCACCGGCTCGTACCTGGCCACGTCGCTCCCTCCAAACGAAAACGCCCCGTCCCTTCAGGGACGAGGCGCATGCCCCGCGGTACCACCCTGGTTGACGGCCCCTCGCGGCGCCATCCTCTCCCGGCTGGCAGCACCAGCCTCCGCTGTCACGGGCGGACCCGGCCGCGTCTACTGGGGGAGTGGGCTCCCCGTTCGGGCGGCGGCTCGGGGAGGATGTTCGGGGGACCCACCGCCGGGCTTCCACCGTTCCCCGGCTCGCTCTGGTGGGGAGCGTCCCCTACTCGTTCCCGTCGTCGCCTGTGGCGGCATCGTAGCAACATTGGGCTTCTAGGGGATGTGCTACCGTGCGCGCGCGATGCCCAAGACCAAATCGCCCTACTCGGCCAAAGAGCTCACCGATCTCGGCCGGCGCCTCCGCGAAGAACGCGAGGAGCTCCAGCGTCAGGCCGCCGAGATCGAGGAGTCGAGCTTCGGCACCCCCCAGTCGGAGATCTCCGGCGAGGTGTCCTTCGACGAGGACTACGCCGACTCCGGGACGGCCACCTTCGAGCGGGAGCGGGACCTGTCCCTGAGCAACAACATCCGGGACCTCACCGAGAAGATCGACCGGGCCCTGGAGCGGATCGACGAGGGGACGTACGGTCTGTGCGAGCGATGCGGGAAGCCCATCGAGAAGGCCAGGATCAAGGCGCTGCCGTACGCCACCCTTTGCATCAAGGACAAGCAGGCGGAGGAGCGGGCCGGCTGAGAGAGCCGCGGGCCCGGCGCGCCGTGGCCCTGTACGCGATCGCGGCCGGGGTGTACGTCCTCGATCGAGTCACCAAGGTTCTGGTCGAGAGCTCCCTGCAGGACCGGCCGCCCATCGACCTGATCCCCGGCGTTCTGCAGCTGCGGTTCACCACCAACCCCGGGGGCGTGTTCGGTCTGTTCGGCAGCGTGCCGTGGGTGTTCGTGGCGATCAGCGCGGTGGTCATCGCCGCCGTAATCCTGGTGTCCCCCCGGCTGGCCACCACCACCTCCGCGGTGGGGCTCGGCCTGGTGCTGGGCGGGGCGGCCGGCAACCTCACCGACCGGCTGGTCCGCGGCCCCGGCTTGCGCGGCGAGGTCGTCGACTTCATCGACTTCCAGGTCTGGCCGGTGTTCAACCTGGCGGACTCGGCCATCGTCCTCGGCGTCCTGGTCCTGGTGCTCCATGGGATCCGCCGGGACTCAGAGAAGGAGTGACCCACGCCTGGGGAGCGGTGGCGGGGACGGGCCACGGAGGGCCGCCTGGACGCCGTGGTGGCCAAGCTCGCTGAAGTCCCTCGCGCCGACGTCCAGCGAGCCATCGCCCGGGATGCCGTCCTGGTCGACGGAACCCCCCGCCCGAAGGGCTTCCGCCTCCACGGCGGGGAGCTGGTGGATGCCGACCTGCGCACCGAGGAGGCCGGCCCGGAGCCCGGCGGGGTGCCGGTCCGCTACGAGGATCCTTTCCTGGCCGTGGTGGCCAAGCCGGCCGGGATGGTCACCCATCCCACGGCCACCAGGCGGAGCGGAACGCTGGTGAACCGGCTCCTGGGGATGGACATGCCACTGTCGGGGGTCGGGGGCCCGGACCGCCCCGGGATCGTCCACCGCCTGGACGCGGGAACCTCCGGTCTGCTGATCCTGGCCAAGGACGACGAGGCCCACCGCCGCCTCACCTCCATGCTGGCCGCCCGGCAGGTCCACCGGGAGTACCAGGCCCTCGTGCGGGGCGAGGTGCCCCACCACTCGTTCGCGGTGGAGGCGCCGCTGGGTCGCCGGCGGGCCCGGGTCGCCGTCCA
>DAITPV010000162.1:0-5304 GCA_036833435.1 Actinomycetota bacterium
CGCCAGTCGAACAGCTCCACCCCGCGCATCAGCCCGATGTTGCCCTCCTGGATCAGGTCCAGGAGCGGGAGGCCCTGGCCCTGGTACTTCTTGGCGATGGACACCACCAGCCGCAGGTTGGCCAGGATGAACCGCCGCCGGGCCCGCTGGGCTCGCCGGACCTCATGCTTGAGCCGGCGCCGGGTCCGCTCAGAACGGATCCGGCCGGAGGCCAGCTTCTGCTCGGCCTCCTTGCCGTGCTCGATGGTCATGGCCAGGTCGACCTCCTCCTCCTTGGTGAGGAGAGGCTCGGCCCCCGCGGCCTCGAGGTAGAGGCGCAGGTCGTCGATATCGGTTGGGTGGATCGTTTCGGCTCGTTCGCTCATGTCTCTCCGGCTCGCGGTTCTATCATGCGGTCATGCTGCTGGTTCGGCGGGACGAGGAGATCTACCAGACGGAAGGCGGGTGGTTCTCCGCCCGCTGGCATTTCTCCTTCGACACCTATCGCGACCCCGAGAACATGGGCTGGGGACCGCTCCGGGTCTTCAACGACGACCGGCTCATCCCCGGGGCCGTGTGGCCCCTTCACCCCCACCGGGATATCGAGGGGATCACCTACGTCGTCGAGGGCACGTTCCGCCATGAAGATAACGTCGGGAACGGCGGAATCCTTCCCGCCGGATCGGTCCAGCGGATGACCCTGGGGAGCGGGGCCTGGCACTCCGAGCAGAACGGGTCGGAGACCGAGCCCATGCGATTCATCCAGATGTGGATCCTCCCCGACCAGCGGGGACTCCCACCCGACGTCGAGCAGCTGGTCTACTCCGAGGCCGACCGCACCGACCGGCTCCTGGAGGTGCTCTCCCCCCAAGGCGACTCGGCCGTGCTGGTCCACGCCGACGCCATGGTGTACGTATCTCGGCTGACCCCCCAGACCGCGTTGGAGCACGCCTTCCGGGACGGCACCAGAGGGGCGTACCTGTACCTCATCTCCGGCGGCCTCGATGTGGGCTCCGAGAAGCTGGCCACCGGAGACGCCGTGAAGGTCCGGGACGAACGGTCCCTCACGATGCGAGCCACCGAGACCAGCGAGCTGATCCTCGTCGACGTGCCCCTCGACTGAGAGGCTCAGTCGGAGCTCCCGCCGGTGCTCACCCGCATGGCCTTCTCGTAGACCAGGACCCCGCCCAGGTACTGGCCCACGACGATGACCAGGTAGCCGATGACCTCGAGGACGATCCAAAGCATGTCGGCCTGAGGCTGGAACCGGTCACCGAACCGGATGGCCAGGGTGGCGAGGAAGAACGCCGCGGCCGTGAGCTGGAACAGCATGTGCCGGGTGGCGATCCGCCGCTTGGACGACCTCGGGACCATCCCCCACCAGTCGATCAGTCCCGTGAGCGCAGCGGCCAGGGTGGCCAGGGCGGCTCCGATCAACAGGTAGGTGCCCGCCAGGACCAGCCCGGGGTTGGGCTCGATCCTGGTCATCACGTCGAAGACCAGGACCGCGAGATAGAAGGCGATCGGGAAGTGGATGAACAGCGGGTGGCTGGGGTGGCCCAAAGGCCGGCCCTGGATCCACTCCTTGAGTGTCCATCCACGCCCCTCGGCCTTGTTGGTCAGGCTGATCGGCATGGCGGTTCCCTCCTCCGTGGCTGGGCCCCGGCCATCATCGGCCGGGGCCCACCCCGAGTCAACGAGAGAGCTACTTCCCCTTGGGGTACGTGGCCTGGAGATTGCCGGCCGCCTCATCGACCGAGATCTCCGCGGCTTCGGCTGCAGCCTTCAGCTCATCCATGGTGATGTGCCGGCTGTCACCGTGATCGTCGTTCGGTACTCCACATCCGCAGGTCAGGCACATGTGGACCTCCCTTCTCTGTCCGAGACCTTCCCTCGCGCGGGAAGCCCAAAACCGGTGCGGAGCATACCGCCAACCGAACCAAGCGATGCGGGGGGTTCGGGGGGGTAGCTCGCCAGGTTCCGTCCGGCATGGACCTCACCGGGCGAGCGGACCCCCCGATCAGAAGGTGTCCAGCAGCGCCCGGAGCGCCCGGAGCGCCCGGCCTCGGTGGCTGACCCGGTCCTTCTCTTCCGGGGAGAGCTCCGCCATGGTCCGGTCCCACCCGGCCGGCTCGAAGATGGGGTCGTAGCCGAACCCCCCCGACCCCCGCGGCTTGGTGCGCAGGGTTCCCTCGGACGTCCCCTCCGCATGGACCTCCCGGCCGTCCGGCCAGCTCACCGCGGCCACGGCCCGGTACCGAGCGGTGACTGAGGGGATCCCGGCCACCGCTCCGATGAGGGCTCGGAGGTTCTGGTCGTCCGTGGCCGTGGGGCCCGCGTACCTCGCCGAGCGGGGGCCGGGGGCTCCCCCCAGGGCGTCGATCTCGATGCCGGAGTCATCGGCCAGGGCCGCCTCGCCGGTCGCTCGAGCGACGGCCCGGGCCTTGAGCAACGCGTTCTCCAGGTAGTCCGTGCCGGTCTCCTCGACGTCGGGCCAGGTCACGTCCTCGCCGGTGAGCCACTCGACCGGCCAGTCCGCGCAGATCCGCAGGATCTCCCGGACCTTCCCGGGGTTGCGCGTGGCCACCACCAGTCGTTGGGGGACGGCCAATGCTCAGAAGCCGGCGGCGGCCCGCTGGATCTCCGTGAGCCGGTCGATGCCGTCTCCGGCCAGATCGAGCATGGCGTCCAGGCGCTCCCGGCTGAAGGGCTCGCCCTCGGCAGTGCCCTGAACCTCCACCAGCCGGCGGTCCCCGGTCATCACCACGTTGAAGTCGACCTCGGCCCGGGCGTCCTCCTCGTAGCACAGGTCGAGCATCGGCTCGCCGCCCACCATCCCGGCGCTGACCGCAGCTATGGAGTCGCGGAGCACCTCTCCCTCCACGAGGCCCTGGTCCTTGAGGCTGCGCACCGCGAGTGCCAGGGCGATGTACCCGCCGGTGATCGACGCGGTCCGGGTTCCGCCGTCCGCCTGAAGCACGTCGCAGTCGATCCAGATCGTCGACTCCCCCAGAGCGGCCATGTCCACCACGGCGCGCAGCGATCGTCCGATGAGGCGCTGGATCTCTTGGGTCCGTCCGGACAGGCGCCCCCGCCCGGCTTCCCGCGGGGTCCGCTCCGACGTGGCCCTGGGGAGCATCCCGTACTCCGCGGTGACCCAGCCCTTCCCGCCTCCCTGGAGGAACCGCGGGACGCCCTTCTCGTACGACGCCGCGCACAGGACCCGGGTCTTGCCCATCTCCAGGAGCACGGACCCTTCGGCCCACTCGAGGTAGCCGATCTCATACCGGACCGGGCGAAGGTCGTTGAGCGCGCGGCCGTCGATCCTCATCCCTGGACGTCCAGGATGAGGCCTTCCACCGACGCCGTGACCTCGCCGTCGAACGCCCCGGTGGCCTCTTCCCGGGACACGTCGCGGTCGACGTACGGACGGAGGTGGGTGAGGACCAGGCGCCCGGCGCCGGCCTGGGCTGCGGCCTGTCCGGCTTCCCTGGCGGTGAGGTGGATCGGAGGTCGCTCGGCGCCGTCCTCCAGCCACGACGCCTCGGCCACCAGGACGTCGGAACCTCTGGCCAGAGAGATGAGCTCGTCGGTTGGGCCGGTGTCCGCAGAGTACGCCACCACTCCTCCGTCCGACTCGATCCGAACGCCGATGGTGGGGACCGTGTGGCTCATCGGTCCCGTGGTGATGCGGAACGGCCCCGCGTTCACCTGGTCTCCCGGCGTGACCTCGTTGACGTCGAACCCCTCGGCCAGCCGCATGTTCGCGGAGTCGTCGGTGAGCAGCGGGTTGAATCGTTCGGCTACCCGCGGAGCCAGGTACAGCGGGATGTTCGGCGGCCGCTGGGGGCTGAACAGACGGGCGAACAGATACGCGTACAGATCCGTGACGTGATCGGGGTGAGAGTGGGAGATCACCACCGCGCCGACGTCGAAGAGGTCCACGTGGCGCTGAAGGTTCGACAGGGTCCCGGTACCCGCGTCGACCCACACCGTGAACCCGTCGTGCCGAACCAGGAACCCGCTGGTGGCCCCACCCGCCGACGGCCAGGTGCCGTGAGCGCCGAGGATGATCAGCTCCACTCGCGCTCCCCGAGAGGCGCCGGCTGCACGCTGGTGGCCCGAACCTCCGTGGCCTCGGGCCCCAGGAACCGAGCAGCGAGCGCGAGGAACGGCTCGGGGTCCCCGGAGCACAGGAAGTCGTGTCGAGGGATCGATCCCTCCGGAGACGACAGGTCGCCGTCGAGCAGCGCCGCGTACACGTCCTTGGCGGTCTCCTCTGCCGAGGAGATCAGCACCACGTCTGGCCCCAACACTCGCTGGAGCAGACCGGAGAGCAACGGGTAGTGGGTGCAGCCCAAGATCAAGGTGTCCACCCCGGCGGTGACCAGGGGCGCGAGATACTCCCTCGCCGCAGCCAGGAGCTCGGGGCTGGTGGTGTCGCCCCGCTCGACGAAGGGGACGAACGCCGGACAGGCCGCGGAATGAAGGGTCACCGGTTGCCCGGCCACCTCGCGGTCGTAGGCCCGGCTCTCGATGGTGGCCACGGTGCCGATCACGCCGATCCTTCCGTTGCGCGTCGCCCGGAGCCCCGCCCGAACCCCCGGATCGATGACCCCGATGACCGGGACGGGAGCTGCCGCCGCGAGGTCCTCGATGGCGGCTACCTGGACCGAGTTGCACGCCACGACCAGCAGCTTGACGTCCTTGTCCAGGAGGTACGCGGTGATCTCGCGCGCGAAGCCACGGATCTCCTCAAGCGACCGGGGGCCGTATGGGAACCGGGCCGTGTCTCCGAAGTAGGTGACGGACTCGTTGGGAAGGAGATCGAGCACCGCTCGAACGACCGTCAGGCCGCCGACGCCCGAGTCGAAGATGCCGATCGGCCTTCGGTCAGGCATCGAGGCAGCCTACCACCACAGGGTCTCGCCGACTTTCTTCGCCGCCTGATCCGCGTCCTCCGCCCACGCGTCCGTGGACAAGTACTTCCATCCGCCGTCCGCCAGCAGGCAGACGACGTCACCGGCGTCGACTTCCTCGGCGACCTTCCGCGCCGCGTGGATCACCGCACCTGCGGAGATGCCGGCGAAGATCCCTTCCTCTTCGGCCAGGGCACGGGTCCACCGGAGGGCGTCACCGGATGCCACCAGGATCTTCCGGTTGAGGACCGCCTCGTCGAGGATCGGCGGGATGAACCCGTCATCCAGCGACCGCAGGCCGTAGACGAGCTCGCCGAGCTCCGGCTCGGCGGCCACGACCGTGACCGACGGATCGTGCTCCTTGAGCCGCCGGCCGGCTCCGGTGAGCGTGCCCCCGGTCCCCAGC
>DAITPV010000163.1:0-5298 GCA_036833435.1 Actinomycetota bacterium
ACGCCGACCGGCGGCAGCACCTCCTGGCGGCGGCCTCCGGGAACTACCGGCGAGGCTCGTGACCGAACGGCTGGTGGTGAAGGTCGGCTCGTCGAGCCTGGTGGACGCCGAGGGACACGTCGCCAAACGCAAGCTGTCGAAGGTGGTCCGTGAGGTGGCCGCGGCCACCGAGGGCGGGCGCCGGTGCGTCCTGGTGACCTCGGGCGCCATCGCCACGGGCCTGGTGCCGATGGGGCTGGCCAAGCGGCCAAAGGACATGCCCGGGCTCCAGGCCGCAGCAGCGGTGGGCCAGGGCAGGTTGATGGCGGAGTACACGCGGTTGTTCGCCGCGCGGGGCCTGGTGGCCGCGCAAGTGCTGCTTACCCAGGAGGACGTGGTCCGGCGGCGACACTTCGTCAACGCTCGGAACACCCTCGACCGTCTCCTGGAAGCCGGCGTGGTCCCCGTGGTGAACGAGAACGACACCGTGGCCACCGCGGAGATCGCCTTCGGCGACAACGATCGGCTGGCCGCGCTGGTGGCGGTGATGACCGGGGCCGACCTCCTGGTGCTTCTGTCCGACGTGGACGGGATCTACACCCGCGACCCACGCAGGGGCAAGGCTCGGCTGGTCGCGGAGGTCACTGACCCATCGGCGGTCGAAGCTACCGGCCCGGGGACCGGAGCCGCCCGGGGTGGGATGGCCAGCAAGCTGGAGGCGGCGGGGATCGCCACCGCGGCGGGGATCGGAGTGGTGGTGGCCGGAGCGCACCGGAAGGACGTTCTCTCCCGGATCCTGGCGGGGGAGCGGGTGGGCACTTACCTCCCGCCGCGTGCCTCGAGGAAGCGGGCCCGCAAGGCCTGGCTGGCGTTCGTCAGCGGGGTCCGAGGCCGGGTGCTGGTCGATGCGGGCGCCGAGCGTGCCGTGCGGGACGACGGACGAAGCCTCCTGGCCGCGGGGGTGTCCGGGGTGGAGGGTGACTTCGACCCGGGGGATCCCGTCGAGGTGGCCGGGCCGTCTGGACGGGTGTTCGCCAGAGGGATCGCCAACTACTCCAGCCGGGAGCTTCCCAAGCTTGCGGGGCGGTCCAGCGCGGAGCTCACCACGATGCGGGGCGGGCCGTACGATAAGGAAGTGATCCATCGAGACGAGCTGGTGGTGATGCCGTGAGCGACCTCGATCCGCTGAGCGGGCCGGCAAGAGCGGCGGCGTCTGCCCTGGCGGCCACGTCGTCCGAGCGCAAGGCCGCGGCCCTGGAGGCCATGGCCGCCGCGCTGGAGGCCAGGACCTCGGAGATCCTCGAGGCCAACCGCGAGGATGTTGCCCGGGCGGCGGAAGAGGGGGTCACCGAGGCGGTGACCGACCGGCTCCGGCTGGACGAGGATCGGATCCGCCAGATCGCCGAGGGTGTGCGGCAGGTCGCGGCGCTCCCTGATCCGGTCGGCGACGTCATCGAGGACCGGGTCCTCCCCAACGGTCTCCGAGTGGAGAAGGTTCGCGTCCCGCTCGGCGTGGTCGGAGTGATCTACGAGGGCCGGCCCAACGTGACCGTCGACGCGGCCTCCCTGACGGTTCGGGCCGGGAACGCGGTGCTCCTCCGAGGCTCCCGGATCGCCGAGCGGTCGAACGTCGTGCTCGCCGAGGTGATCCAGGAGGCGGGAGAGACTGCGGGCCTTCCTCAAGCAGCCATCCAGTCCGTCCCTCCCACCCGGGAGAGCGCCAAGGAGATGATGCGGGCCCGCGGCCTCATCGACCTGCTGATCCCTCGAGGCGGACAGGACCTCATCGACACCGTGGTCCGGGAGTCACAGGTCCCGGTGATCGAGACCGGGATCGGCAACTGCCACGTGTACGTGGACCGGGACGCCGACCTGGAGAAGGCCCTTCGGATCCTGGTGAACGCCAAGGTCCAGCGCCCCGGGGTGTGCAACGCGGCGGAGTCGTTCCTGGTTCACCGAGACGTGGCCTCGGACTTCTTGCCGAAGGCTCTCAGCTCGCTGGCCGAGCACGGCGTCACGGTGTACGGGGACGAGGAGGTACGAGCCGCAGGGGATGGGGTTCAGCCGGCCGGCGACGACGAGTACCGCGCCGAGTTCCTGGACCTCCGGATCTCCGGCAAGGTGGTGGGGTCGCTGGACGAAGCCATCGACCACATCACCGAGTACGGGACCAGGCACACCGAGGCGATCATCACCGAGGACCGCGAGGCCGCCCGCAGGTTCGTGGAGGCCATCGACGCCGCCGCGGTGATGGTCAACGCCTCGACCCGGTTCACCGATGGGTACGAGTTCGGGATGGGGGCGGAGATCGGGATCTCCACGCAGAAGCTCCACGCCCGAGGACCCATGGCCCTCCCGGAGCTCACCACGTACAAGTACGTGGTCACCGGCGACGGTCAGACGCGAGGGTGACCGACCTCCGCCGCGAGCTGATCGATCGAGAGGACTCCGGCTGGGCCACCTTCCGCTCGCTGGTGGACCCCCTGACCCCTTCGCAGATCGCTGCCGACGGGTACTACTCGGACTGGTCGATCAAGGACCTCATGGCCCACATGGGTTCGTGGATGGCCGAGTGCGTGCAGATCCTCGAGCAACGCCGGATGGATACCTACCGGAAGTGGGACCAGGACGTCGACCGGCTCAACGCCGATTGGCACGCCATCTGGCGCGACGTGGAGCTCAGGGTGGTCAGGGCCCAGCTCATGTCGGCGCGGGCCCGGATGCTCGAGGAGTGGGGGAGGCTCCCGTTGAACTACGTGGGCGGGATCGCCGAGGAGTGGTTCCGGGAGTCCGGTCCGCAACACTATGAAGAGCACGTGCCCCGGTTGAAGCAATGGGTGGAGGAGCTGCCAGCCTGATCAGGCGCCGGTCCGGGCTGCTTCGTCCAGAGACGGCTGCGTGGTCCGGCGATCCTTCGGGATCGACAGGTAGAAGACCGTGCCGATGATCCCGACCATGGCGGCCCCGGCGCCGGCCACCAGCATCGTGGTCTGGGCCCCGAACACCTCCACCAGGCCTCCGCTGGCGCCGAGCGCCACGATCTGGGCCGCCTGGATCAGCCCGTAGTACGCGGCGAAGGCCCGCCCCCGAAGCCGGTCGGGGACCCGGTGGTGGAGCAGGCTCCGGATGGCCACCAGCTCGGTCCCGTTGGCGATGCCGCCGATCAGGAACCCGCCCACCGCGACCGGAAAGACCGCGGCCCAGGCGGCCACGACCACCGCGCTGCCGCCCACCACGGCCCCTCCCAGCAGGATTGGAGCAAGGCGGCCAGGAGTGGCGAACCGACCCGTGAGGGTGGATCCCACCACCATCCCCAGTGTCCAGGTGGTGATGAGGATCCCGTACCCGGTGCTCCCGGCGCCCAGGACGTCCTTGGCGAAGAACACTTCGGCAACGTTGTCGGCAGCTGCGAACACCACCACGAACCCCAGGACCAGGACCATCAGTCGGAGAAGCTCGTCCCGGGCGATGAACCGCATCCCCGCCCTGGCCTCGCCGCGAGGGCGCCCGCCCTCCGCCGAACCGTCCTCGGCCACCGGGTGCCGGCGCACCGTGAGGAGCAGTCCCAGCGCCGCAACCAACAGGAAGGTCCCCGCGTTGACCAGCAGCGTGGAGTTCGCCCCGAACGCCTCGGTCATCACCGCGGCCAGGATCGGCCCGGCGGTGGCCCCGCCCCACCTGGCCACCTCGAGGTACGCATTGGCCTGCGTGGTGTTCTCCTCGCCCACCGCCTTGGGGATCAGGGCGAACAGTGCCGGCTGGGTGACCGACAGCCCCATGCCCAGGAGGAACGAGAGGGCCAGGGTGGGGGCCAGGCCCGGTGTGAAGGCCAGGGCCGCGGCCACCCCGGCCTGGAGGAGCGCGGTCACCGACAGCAAACGGACCGACTCGAGCCGGTCGACCAACAGGCCGGAGATCGGAGCGAACAGCACGGGTGGGAGCAGGCCGGTGAGGAGCAGGCCGGCCACCGCCCAGCCGGAGTCCGTCATGGCCTCCACCCGGAGGATGAGGGTGATGAGGGCGACGTAGTCACCCAGGGAAGAGAGGGCAAACGCCACGACGATCAGCCGGAAGTCGCGGCGTCGCAACAACCCCATCCCTCCTAGTCAACACCCGGTGCACCGTCCGGCGCCACCGGCGGCCGGCAAATCCACGAGGAAGCTGAGCTCGGGAATTACAATCGCGTGATGGCCCCGGAACGACGCCTTGGGGTGATGGGAGGAACCTTCGACCCCATCCACCACGGCCACCTGCTCACGGCCGAGGAGGCCTACTGGCAGTTCGGCCTGGACGAAGTGGTGTTCGTGCCGACCGGACAGCCGTGGATGAAGGACCTTCCCACCGACGTCTCGCCAGCGGAAGATCGCTACCTGATGACGGTGATCGCCACGTCCCCGAACCCGAACTTCACCGTGTCGCGGGTGGAGATCGAACGCGAGGGTCCCACATACACCGTGGAGACCCTCCAGCTGCTGCACGACCAGTATGGAGCGCAGGCGGAGCTGTTCTTCATCACCGGCGCCGATGCCATCCTGGAGATCTTCCACTGGAAGGACCCCGAGGAGGTCCTGGGGCTGGCCAACTTCATCGCCGCCACCCGCCCCGGGTACGACATCGCCGCGTTCGAAGCCGAGGAGCCGACGCATCACCCCAGGGTCAGCGTGATGAACATCCCGGCCCTGGCGATCTCCTCCACCGACATCCGGGCCCGGGTCAAGGAGGGCCGCCCCATCCGGTACCTGGTCCCCGAAGGCGTGAAGACGTACATCGATAAGGCCGGCCTGTACCGGTGAAGACCCGGGACGACCTCGGCAACTGGATCTGGGACGACCGGGACCCGCTCGATCCCGACCCATTGGGAGATCCGTTGTCGGAGGGCGTGCTTGCTGCGGTGGCCAGGCAGGCCAAGGCGGCGCCTCCAGTGGAGACTCCCGTGGTGAACGGAGAAGCCTGGGTCGCCGGGCCCGCCGGCGCGGCTCCCGCTCCCGCACCTCCCGAGCCGTACGTTCCTCGGGCCATGGCTCGCCGTCACTGGCAGGGCTGGTCGATCCGGAGCGTGATCATCATGGGACTGGTCGTGGTGGCCGTGTTCGTGGCCGCGGTGATTCCTCAGCTGCTGCCGGAGCCACCGATCGCGGACGGGGGAGCCGCCGCGCCTTCGGTCGAGGCTCAGCGCGTGGTGTCCTGGTCGGTGTCGGCACCCGACCGGCCCGACGCCACCTACGTCACGGTGATGGCCGCCGGCGGGGAGCTGACGCCGGCTGTGGTGGCTATCCCCGGTCACGCCACCATCGACGTGCCGCTCCGTGGGGGTGCCGG
>DAITPV010000164.1:0-5293 GCA_036833435.1 Actinomycetota bacterium
GGTAGTTCGGGCGATGCCGAAGTCCATCACCTTCACCTCGCCCTCCGGGGTGATCATGATGTTGCCCGGCTTGACGTCGCGGTGGACCAGTCCGGCCTCGTGAGCGGCGGCCAGGGCCCGGGACACGGACTCGGACACCTCGACGGCCCAGTCGGGCAACATGCGGCCGCCGTCGCGGATGGCATCCCGCAGGGTCCGCCCCTGGACGTACTCCATGACGATGTAGTGCACGTCGCCCTGGTCGCCGGTGTCGAACACCGAGACGATGTTGGGATGGTTGAGTGCCGCCGCGGCCTGAGCTTCCCGCCGGAATCGGGCCACGAACTGGTCGTCACCGGCGAACTGAGGAGACAGGACCTTGACCGCCACCGTTCGATTCAGGACGCGGTCCTTGCCCCTGAAGACCTTGGCCATCCCACCCTGTCCCAGGACAGCGTCGATCTCGTAGCGGTCGGCGAGCACGCGCTTGCGCGGCTTTTCGCTCACGGGATCCCTCTCACCGCAGACAACTCTATCGGTTCGATTCGTTGGTTCACGCTTCCGGGGACACGGGCTGCCAGCGCCCTAGTCCTCGTCTTCCTCCTCGCCGTCGCCTTCCTCTTCAGTTAGAGAAGGCCCGGGTATCGGAACCTCGGCGGCGGCCGCCACCATGGCTGCCTTCATCGTGGCCAAGGCCTGCTTGATGGATAGGCCCACGTCGCCGGAGGTGATCTCACCCTTGCCAACGGCTTCGTCAACCTTGGCCATTGCCTCGTCGATCTTGGCCACTGCTCCCTCGACGTCGCCCCGGTCGAACTTGTCCAAGGCCTGCACGGACCGCTTTTCGATGTCGTCTGCCGCCTTCTCGGTGACCTCGCCGTTGGCCAGCCCATCATCGACCTCATCCTCGAGTAGCTGGATGGTCTGGTCGAGCGTCAGGCCGGCGACCGACCCGACGCTGGGGAAGGGGGAGTCTTCGTTGGTTGTCGGAGTTCTCGGATCCTCATCGCCCACGATCGCCATGAGCACGCCGATCGCTGTACCCAGGGCAACGAGGGCCAGGGCCGTGGGCACCCACCACCGGCGGGCAGAACGTTTCGACGTTGGCTCCTGGTCCGCGGCCGGCATGACCCTCGTGTCGCCCCCCGGGATCTGGTCCGCCGGCATCGGCTCAGTGGGCTGTGCCGAGTGGGCGGGGAGGGGATCCGTGCCCCGAAGGGGGATGAGCGCGGCACGGACGTCTGCGGCCGAGGCGTATCGGTCGTCGGGATCCTTGGCCATCGCCCTCAAGACCACCGCGTCGAGCTCCGGTGGGACATCGTTGTTCAGCCGGCTTGGAGGGATGGGCGCCTCGTTGACGTGCCGGTAGGCGATGGCTATCACGGAATCGCCCGGGAACGGGGTCCGGCCCGTGAGCATCTCGAATAACACGCACCCCATCGAATAGATGTCCGAGCGAGCATCGACCGCCTGTCCCTGGGTTTGCTCGGGAGACAGATACGAAGCGGTGCCCAGGATGATCCCAGTCTGGGTGAGCGTCTCGTCGGTTGCTGCCCGGGCGATGCCGAAGTCCGCGACCTTCACATCTCCACCGTCCGTAAGGAGGATGTTCCCCGGCTTCACGTCGCGGTGGACCAGGGTCTGCGTGTGGGCCGCCTCGAGTGCATCGGCCACCTGTTCGATGATGGCAGTCGCCCGGCTAGGCAGGAGCGCTCCCTCCTCGCGAAGCACGTCCGCGAGGGTCCGGCCCGCCACGTACTCCATGACGATGTAATGGGCGTCCCCGTCGTCGCCGGTGTCGTACACCGAGACCACGTTGGGGTGGTTGAGGCCGGCAGCTGCCTGAGCCTCCCGCCGGAACCGGGTCACGAACTGCTCGTCCCCGACGAACCGATCGGCGAGGACCTTGATGGCCACCGTTCGCCCGAGGACCGTGTCCGTGCCCCGGTACACGGCCGCCATCCCTCCCGTTCCCAAAGGAGCGTCGACCTCGTAGCGGCCGTCGAGGGTGCGGCTGGTGGCCATCGCTGGGTCAGGTTCCTACCCGCGGAGGGCAGCTTCCATGACCTGCTTGGCGATGGGGGCGGACAGGGCGCCGCCAGTGGCCTCGCTCCCCAGATCGCCGCCGTTCAGCACGACCACCGCCACGGCGATCTCCGGGTCCTCGGCGGGAGCGAACGAGATGAACCAGGCGTGCGGGGGCTCGCCCTCGGCGGTCTGCGCGGTCCCCGTCTTCCCTGCCACGGTCACACCGCTGATCTGTGCCGCGGTGCCCGTCCCCGCCTCCACCACCGACACCATCATCTCGGTGAGTGTGGCGGCGTTCTCGGGGGACATGGGCTGGCCGAACTCCTCCGGGCCCAGCTGGCGGATCACCCGTCCCTTGGAGTCGCGGATCTCCGACACCAGCCGCGGGACCATCATCACCCCGTCGTTGCCGATGGCTCCGGCCACCAGAGACATGTGCAGGACGTTGGTGGCCACGTCGCGCTGGCCGATGGCCGACTGGGCCACCGCGGGCAGGTCATCCTCGAACGCCTCCACGTCGGGGATCTGTCCCGAGACGAAGGGGATGTCGAACGGGATGTCCTCGGAGAACCCGAACCGGTGGGCCTGCTCCACGAGTGCCTCCGCCCCCAGCTCGAGGCCCAGTCCCCCGAAGGCCACGTTGCACGACACCTGGAGCGCGGATGCCAGGGTGATCTCCGAGCCACCGGGGCACTGGCTTCCGCCGAAGTTCTCCAGGTCCTCATCCGTCTGCGGCAGGTCGAGCTGAGGCGGGTTGGGGATGGTGTCTTCCGGGCTCATCCCGGCTTCCAGGGCCGCTGCCGCGGTGATCACCTTGAACGTGGAACCCGGCGGGAAGAACGTGTCGGTGGCTCGCGAGACCAGCGGAGAGTCGGGCTCGTCGGGGTCGAGGGACCGGTACGTCCGACGGATCTCCCGCGGGTCGTGGGACGAGAGGGGGTTGGGGTCGTACGTGGGGTTCGACACCAGAGCCAGGACCTCACCGGTCTGCGGGTTGATGGCGGCCACGGCGCCCTCGCGGCCTGCCAGGCCCTCCGAGGCGATCCGCTGGAGATCCGGATCGAGGGTGGTCACCACGTTCGCCCCCTTCTGGTCCCGGCCGAGGATCTCGTCGACCAGGCGCTGCGGCAGGAGCTCGTCCGCCCGGCCCGAGAGGTAGTCGTTGTAGGACTGCTCGAGCTCGGTCCGGGAGAACACGAATGAGTAGAACCCCGTGAGGTGGCCGTACAGCTCTCCCTCCGGGTACACCCGCAGGTACTTGAGGTCGTCGTCGGTGGCCTCGCTCATGGCCAGGACCGTCTGGCGGTCGGATGCCACGATCTCGCCCCGGTCGACGTCGTACTCCTGGATCAGGAGCCGCTTGTTGGCCGGGTTGTTGGCCAGGTCGTCGGCCCGGATCACCTGGATGTAGTTGAGGTTCAGGGCCAGCGCCCCGAACAACAGCAGAAATCCCAGGGCCAGCTTGCGGATCTGGCCGTCCATCAGCGTTTCTCCCGAGCGGCCCTGACGAACTGGGTGGCGTCGTCGGACTCCGCCGCCGAGACCCGGATCAGTAAGGCCAACAGCACGAAGTTGGCCACCAGAGACGAGCCGCCGTACGAGACGAACGGAAGCGTGATGCCGGTGAGCGGGATCAGCCGGGTGACCCCGCCGATGATCACGAACGTCTGGAGTGCCAGGCTTGTGGACAGCCCGGTGGCCAAGAGCTGGCCGAACCCGTCGGGACACCGAAGTGCCGCCCGGAACCCCCGGAACACCAACAGGACGAACAGTAGGAGCATGGCCATGGTCCCCAGGAGCCCGAGCTCTTCACCCACCGCGGAGAACACGAAGTCGGTGTGGGCGTCGGGGATGTCCTGGGGCCGCCCCTGCCCCAGCCCGGTCCCCGCGATCCCCCCGGTGGCCAGGGCGAACAGCGACTGGGCCACCTGGAACCCCTCGTCCCGGATGAACTTGGGATCGAGCGCGTTGATCCACACCGCCACCCGGTCCTGCACGTGGCTGAACGCGGCCCATCCGAGGAACGCTCCGACGGCGAACAACAGGCCTCCCAGGACCAGGTAGGTCCCCCGTCCGGTGGCCACCCACAACATCACCACGAACACTCCGAAGAACAGCAACGAAGACCCCAGGTCCTTCTCGAAGAACAACACCGCCAGGGAGATGGCCCACGCCAGGAGCAGCGGTGCCAGATGCCGGGGCTCGGGCAGGGCGATGGGGCCAAGCCTCCGGGTGGCCACGGCCAGGAGCTCCTTGCGGGCGTTGAGGTACGAGGCCAGGAACACCACGATCAGCACCTTGCCGATCTCCGCCGGCTGGAATTGAAGGGGTCCGATGGCCACCCACAGCCGGGCCCCCCGGACGGTCTGACCGATCACCGGGACCAGCGGCAGGAGGAGCAGGCCGAGCCCCAGAAGCCCGATGGTGTAGGTGAACGCGTCCAGCTGCTTGTGGTCGCGGATCACTACCAGGGTCAGGGCGAACAGGACCAGGGCGAACAGGAGCCATAGGGTCTGGGCCGCGGCCAGGTCCGCCTCCAGGCGGTAGATGATGGCGAACCCCAGGCCGGCGAGTAGCACGGCGGTGGGGAGGAAGATCGGGTCGGCCTGCGGAGCGAACCGTCGGACCACCAGGTGAGCGAACACGTAGCCCCCGGTGAGCAGGAGGCCATAGCCGGCCACCCCCGCGGGAACCTCTTCGTTCAGCCCCAGCCCCACCAGGGCGTAGGCCCCCACGGCCAGGACGATGGCCATGATCAGCAGGAAGAGCTCGCGGTTGCGCCTGGCTCGCCCGAGGGCCGTCGGTTGCAGCGCGCTCACTGAGCGTCCTGCGGCTGCGGCTCCGGCTGGAGTGCCTGCAGGTCCTCCTGCATCTGCGTGATGATCGCTCGGGCGTCCTGCTCGCTCTCCGCGGTGATCCCGTCATCGAGCGCCTGGTACTCGCGCAGCGCGGAGATCTCCGGGGCGGGGATCTGTGTCTCCTCCACCAGCGTGGACAGGTCGATGCCCAGAGGTTGGGCGGGGATGCCCTGGTACAGGGCCACGTGGCCGTTCGTCTCTCCCACGAACCACTGACGGTCCACGTAGTACGTCTTGATGGTCCACAGCGCGGCGCCGATGAGGATCACCGGCACCAGCACCCACAGGATGACGCGCCGGCCCCTTCCCCCTCCGCCGGAACCCCGGGACGCGAACCCTTCGTCGAGCGATCGCGACGCCGCCTTCGGCTCGGTCTTGGCGTCGGGCTCGAGGACGTCGATGACCACGGCGGTGATGTTGTCCTGGCC
>DAITPV010000165.1:0-5263 GCA_036833435.1 Actinomycetota bacterium
TCGGAGGCCAAGCGCCGGGTCGAGGAGCTCCGGGACCTCATCGACCACCACAACTACCGGTACCACGTCCAGGACGACCCCGAGGTCTCGGACGCCGAGTTCGACGAGCTCATGCGGGAGCTGAAGTCCCTGGAAGAGGAGTTCCCCGAGCTCGTCATCCCCGAGAGCCCCACTCAGCGCGTCGGCGGCCAGCCCTCGGCGCTGTTCGCACCGGTGCGCCACCGGACGTCGATGCTCTCCCTGGACAACGCGTTCTCCTGGGAGGAGCTGAACGCCTGGGGCAAACGGGTCGAGCGCGCCCTGGGGCGGCAGGCCGACTTCGTCTGCGAGCTCAAGATCGACGGGGTGGCCGTGGCCGTGACCTACGAGAACGGCATCTACAACCGGGGAGCCACCCGAGGCGACGGCGTCGTCGGCGACGACATCACCGCCAACATCCGCACGATTCGCGCCGTGCCGGCCAAGCTCCGGGGAACCGGGCATCCACCGATCCTCGAGGTCCGTGGCGAGGTGTACCTCCCGGTGAAGGCGTTCGAGCGCCTCAACGAGGAGCTGCTGGAGCAAGGTGGCCGGGTGTTCGCCAACCCTCGCAATGGCGCGGCCGGCTCCCTGCGCCAGAAGGACCCCGCGGTCACCGCGTCGCGACCACTGAGCCTGTGGTGCTATGGGGTGGGTGTGGCGGAGGGGCGGCGGTTCCGGCGACATTCCGAGTCGCTGGAGTACCTGAAGGAGTCCGGGCTCCCCGTGCCGTCCACCACGGAGAAGGTGGAGACCCTCGAGGAGGTGTTCGCTTTCTGCGAGCGGTGGCTGCGGAACCGCCACGACATCGACTACGAGATCGACGGCGTGGTGGTCAAGGTGGACCAGATCGCTCTGCAGGAGGAGCTCGGCGCCACCAGCAAGGCGCCGCGGTGGGCCATCGCCTACAAGTTCCCACCGGAAGAGCGGACCACGATCCTGAAGAACATCTTCGTGCACACGGGCCGGACCGGGGTGGTCACGCCGTTCGCGTTCCTCGAGCCCGTGTTCGTCGGCGGCGTGACGGTGACGACCGCGACCCTCCACAACGAAGACGAGGTGGCCCGCAAGGACGTCCGCGAGGGCGACCACGTGATCGTCCGTCGAGCCGGCGACGTGATCCCCGAGGTCGTGGCCCCGGTGCTGGCCAAGCGGAAGAAAGGCGCCCGGAAGTGGCGGTTCCCGAAAGAGTGCACCTCGTGCGGGACCGCGCTGGTGCGCAAGGAGGGAGAGGCGTACTGGCGGTGTCCGAACCGCCGGGGCTGCCCGTCACAGAACATCGAGTGGCTGTTCCACTTCGCCTCGCGAGGAGCCATGGACATCGAGCACCTGGGCTACAAGACGGGTCTGACGCTCATCGACCGAGGGTGGGTCAGCGACCCCGCCGACGTCTACGCCATCACCGACGATCAGCTCGCCGAGCTCCCCGGGTTCAAGGAGAAGTCCATCGCCAACCTCCGGCACTCGATCGAGGCCGGCAAGGACCGGGAGCTGTGGCGGCTCCTGGTGGCTCTGTCGATCCCTCACGTCGGCGGCCACGTCGCCCAGGTGCTGGCCAACGCGTTCGGGTCCATCGACGCGCTGAGGGATACCTCCGCGGAGGATCTGGAGGCCGTCGAGGAGATCGGGCCAATCGTGGCCCGCGCGGTCCACGAGTGGTTCGCGGACAAGGGCAATCGGAAGCTCCTCGACAAGCTCAAGAAGGCCGGCGTTCGCATGGCCGACCCGCCGAAGAAGAAGCGGAAGGCGGGGCCGCTCACGGGGAAGACCATCGTGCTCACCGGGGGGCTGGAGTCGATGTCACGGGACGAGGCCACCAAGGCGGCCGAGGAGGCCGGCGCCAGGGTGTCGTCCAGCGTGTCGAAGAAGACCGACTTCGTGGTGGCGGGAACCGATCCGGGGACCAAGTACGACAAGGCCGTGAGCCTGGGGGTGGACGTCGTCGACGAGAAGGAGTTCGTGAAGCGCCTCGGTCGGCCGAGGACTCGGGCCAAGGCAACGAAAGGCTAGCAAACAGACCCCTCGGCTAGACTGCCGTTCATGCCGGTGGAGATCGACGTCGACCACGTTGCGCGGTTGGCGCGCCTTGACCTCACGGAGGAAGAGCGCGAGCGGCTCCGGACACAGCTGGGGGTGATCCTGGAGGCCGCCGAGCGGGTCCGGGAGGTGGCGGCCGACGACGTGCCGCCCACCGCTCACCCGGTTCCCCAGCGCAACGTGTTCCGCGACGACGATGAGCCCTGGGAGTCGCTGCCGCAGGACCGGGCCCTGGCCGGCGCTCCGGAGATCGAGGACGGCCGGTTCAAAGTGCCCCGGATCATCGAGGCGGAGTGATGGCCGAGCTCTGCGATCTCACCGGGCACGACCTGGCCCGAGCCCTCCGAACGGGAGAGGCCTCGGCGCTGGATGCCACCGAGTCGTGCCTCGCACGGATCGACGGCGTCGATGACCGGGTGAACGCGTTCCTGGAAGTCACCGCGGATCGAGCCCGCGATCAGGCTCGAGACGTCGACCGGCGGATGAGTGAGGCGCTCTCACCGGTTGCCGGCGTCCCCCTGGCGCTCAAGGACGTGCTGTGCACCGACGGCATCACCACCACGGCGGGATCGAAGATCCTGCAGACGTACGTACCTCCCTACGACTGCACCCCGTGGGCCAGGCTCAAGGCCGGCGGGTCGGTGCTGATCGGCAAGACGAACTGCGACGAGTTCGCCATGGGGTCGTCGACCGAGAACTCCGCCTACTTCCCCACCCACAACCCCTGGGACCCGGCGACGGTGCCCGGCGGATCGTCGGGAGGATCCGCGGCTGCGGTGGCGGCCGGGGAAGCGACGTGGGGCCTGGGAACCGACACCGGCGGATCGGTCCGCCAGCCCGCGGCGCTGTGCGGGGTGGTGGGGTTCAAGCCCACGTACGGGCTGATCTCTCGGTACGGGCTGATCGCCTTCGCGTCGTCCCTCGATCACATCGGCACCCTGACCCGCGACGTCCGAGACTGCGCCACGCTGGTGTCGGCCATCGCCGGGAAGGACCGGCTGGACGCCACCTCCCTGCCGACCGAGCCCCGTGACTACACGGAGGGACTGGACGGAGGAGTGCAGGGGTTGCGGATCGGCGTGGTCCGCGAGTGGCTGGGGGAGGGCGTGGAACCGGGGGTCCGCGCCGCCATCGAGTCGTCGATCGAACGTTTGACGAGGATGGGCGCGGAGATCGGGGAGGCGGCGCTGCCCCACACCGAGTACGCACTCTCGGCCTATTACCTGATCGCTCCCGCGGAATGCTCGTCGAACCTGGCCCGGTACGACGGGGTGCGGTACGGGCACCGGGCCGCCGACGCCGCGGACGTGGTGCAGATGAATATGCGGACCCGCGGCGAGGGGTTCGGCGACGAGGTCAAGCGGCGGATCATCCTGGGAACCTACTCGCTGTCGGCCGGCTACTACGAGGCGTACTACGGTCAGGCCCAGAAGGTTCGCACCCTGGTGATCCGGGACTTCGAGAGCGCCTTCGCCGACCACGACCTGCTCCTGGGACCGACGTCGCCGACGGTGGCGTTCCGGATCGGGGAGAAGGCCGAGGACCCCCTGGCCATGTACCTCTCCGACATCTTCACCATCCCCAGCGACCTGGCCGGGAACCCGGCCATCTCGGTGCCGTGCGGCCTGGACGACCGGGGACTGCCCATCGGCCTCCAGCTCATGGGCAAGCACCTCGACGAGACCACCGTGCTCCGGGCCGCGTACGCCTTCGAGCAGGATCTGGGGCTGTCCGAGCGCCCCGCTCTGATCCGGGAGGCCGCGTGACCGAGTACGAGACTGTCATCGGCCTCGAGTGCCACGTGGAGCTGTCCACGCGGACCAAGATGTTCTGCGGTTGCGCCAACGTGTTCGGGGGAGAGCCGAACACCCGAACGTGCCCCGTGTGCCTGGGACATCCGGGAACGCTTCCCGTTCCCAACCGCCAGGCCGTCGAGGGCACCATGAAGATCGCCCTGGCCCTCGACGGCGAGATCGCCCCGCGGTCCCTGTTCCACCGGAAGAACTACTTCTATCCGGACATGCCCAAGAACTACCAGATCAGCCAGTACGACCTGCCGATCAGCGCCGGCGGCCACCTCGACGTGACGGTCGGTGGCGAGGTTCGGTCCATCACCATGAACCGGGTGCACCTGGAGGAGGACACCGGGAAGACCGTGCACGCCGGGGCCACCGGGCGGATCGCCGAGGCCGACTACGCCCTCGAGGACTACAACCGGGCCGGGGTGCCGCTGGTCGAGGTGGTGTCCGAGCCGGACATCCGCTCCCCGGAAGAGGCCCGGGCGTACCTCCAGGAGCTCCGGGCCCTGCTCGAGGCCCTGGGCGTGTCGGACGTCCGGATGGAGGAAGGTTCGCTGCGCTGCGACGCCAACGTCTCGGTCCGGCCCGTCGGGAACCCCGACTACGGCGTCAAGGTCGAGGTCAAGAACATGAACTCCATCCGGAGCGTCGAACGTGCCGTCCGGTACGAGGCCCAGCGGCAGCGCGAGGCCCTGGACCGCGGCGAGACGCTGATCCAGGAGACCCGCCACTGGGACGAGGGGCAGGGCGTCACGCTTCCGCTCCGGTCCAAGGAGTTCGCGTTCGACTACCGCTACTTCCCGGAGCCCGACCTGTCGCCGATCGAGCCGGACCCGGAATGGATCGAGAAGCTCATGGCGGAGCTTCCGGAGCTGCCCGCGGCTCGCCGGGCCCGGTTCGCCCAGGAGTATGGGCTCGAGCCGGACACGGCTCGGATCCTCACCGCCTCTCGGGAGCTGGCGGCGTTCTACGAGGAGGCGGTGTCGCTCGGTGGAGACCCCCGCGGCGCGGCCAACTGGATGGTCGGCGACGTGGCCGCGTTGCTCCGCGAGCGATCCCTCACCCTGGGGGAGTCGAAGCTCGTCCCCTCCCACCTGGCGGACCTCTCCCGGCTGGTGGCGGACGGGACGATCTCCACCGCCGGCGCCAAGGCGGTTCTGGCCGAGGCGCTGGCTTCCGGGGAGGGGATCGAGGACCTCGTGCAACGCCTGGGCCTGGCCCAGATCTCCGACGAGTCGGCGCTGGGAGCCATCGTCGACGAGGTCATCGCCGAGAATCCCGGGCCCGTAGAGCAGTTCCGGGGCGGCAAGGAGGGCGCCATCGGCTTCCTGGTCGGCCAGGTCATGAAGAAGAGCAAGGGCGCGGCGAACCCCCAGGAAGCCCAGCGGTTGCTCCGCGAGCGGCTGTCC
>DAITPV010000166.1:0-5220 GCA_036833435.1 Actinomycetota bacterium
TGTTCGTCGGCTTCCGGCTCCTGACCAAGGAAGAAGGAGAGCCGCTCCTGGCCGTCCCGTTCATCGGCCCGGATCCCACATGTCCGCTCACCGGTCTGGAGCCCGAGGTCGAGACCGTCCTCGACCGCCGGGTGCTGGCGGTGAAGATCGAGAACGCTCCGGAGGCCCGGCCGCAGATCGGGCTGGCCGAGGCCGACGTGGTGTACGAGCAGGAGGCCGAGGGTGGAATCACCCGGTTCGCGGTCCTCTATCACTGCTCGGACGCCGAGCGCATCGGGCCCATCCGCAGCGCCAGGCCGGTTGACCCGGCGATCCTTCAGCAATACGGCGAGCCGCTGTTCGTCCACGCCGGAAGCGTGGATGCGGTGATCAGCGCGGTCGAGGACGCCGGGATCGAGATGATCAACTGCAACTTCGAGGAGCAGGTGTGCCCGCGCGATGAGTCCCGGGAAGCCCCCCACGACGTATTCACCTCCACCGACGCGCTCCGGGACGCCGGCCGGAAGGAAGGCCCCGCCCCGCCGGAGGTGTTCTCGTTCGATGAGGACGTCCCCGAGTCCGGGCGCCGTGGCCGGGAGGTGCATCTCAACTTCTCGCCGGTCGCCGACGTCACCTGGCGTTACCGGGCCCGGGACGATGTGTACCTGCGGTTCCACGACGATTCGCCCCACGAGATGGAGGACGGTAACCAGGTTGCGACGGCGAACGTGGTGGTCATGGTGGTGAAGCGGCTTGACACTCGCATCACCGACTCGGCCGGGACCCCCGTGCCGAACTTCGAGGTGATCGGATCCGGCCAGGCCTTCGTGTTCCGGAACGGGCAGGTGATCCGGGGTAGGTGGGACCGGGAGACCGCGGAGGACTCCACCAGACTGCTGGACCGAGACGGGGAGGAGATCCCTCTGGCCCCGGGGACAACCTGGGTCGAGCTGTTCCCTGCCGACGCCCCGGAGCCGGTCGACTTCTGACTCCAGACCCCTTCTCGCCGTATCCTGGGAGGTGGCGCGGAGGAGGAACGCAATGGACAGGGAGACCGGGACCTTCCGGGTGAAGTCGGGCCTCGCCGAGATGCTCAAGGGCGGGGTGATCATGGATGTCACCACGGCCGAGCAGGCCAAGATCGCCGAGGGGGCCGGGGCGGTGGCGGTCATGGCCCTGGAGCGGGTCCCCGCGGACATCCGGGCCGAGGGCGGCGTGGCCAGGATGGCCGACCCCACCAAGGTCCAGGAGATCATGGACGCCGTGACCATCCCGGTCATGGCCAAGTGCCGGATCGGGCACTTCGTGGAGGCCCAGATCCTCCAGGCGCTGGGGGCCGACTACATCGACGAGAGCGAGGTTCTCACCCCGGCCGACGAGTCCCACCACATCAACAAATGGGACTTCACGGTGCCGTTCGTGTGTGGGGCCCGGGACCTCGGAGAGGCCCTCCGCCGGCTCGCCGAGGGCGCGGCCATGATCCGCACCAAGGGTGAGGCGGGGACCGGCAACGTGGTCGAGGCGGTCCGCCACGTCCGAACCATCACCTCCCAGATGTCGCAGCTCCACGGGAAGCGCGAGGACGAGCTGGTCTCCGCCGCCAAGGAGCTCGGCGCGCCGCTGGAGCTGGTCCGCCAGGTGGCCGCTTCGGGAACACTCCCGGTGGTGAACTTCGCCGCCGGTGGGCTGGCCACGCCGGCCGACGCCGCGCTGATGATGCAGCTGGGCGTGGACGGGGTGTTCGTGGGCTCGGGGATCTACAAGTCCGACGACCCCGCGTCCCGGGCCAAGGCCATCGTGGAAGCCACCACGTACTTCCAGGACCCCGAGATCCTGGCCAAGGTCAGCCGGGGACTCGGCGAGCCGATGCGGGGTATCGACATCGCCGAGCTCGGCGAAGAGGGCCTCCTCCAGACTCGCGGCTGGTAGCTGCTCCTACGACTCCGAGGACTCGGTCATCGAGAGGATGTTGCCCTCGCTGTCCTTGAACCACGCGCCGCGGTAGCCGCCCATGATGGCCACGTCGCCGTCCCACTCAACATCAGGCATGTCGTAGTGGTCGAAGGTGACGCCGCGGCTCTTGAGCTCCTCGGCGACCTTGTCGACGCTGTCGACCGACCACTCCATGGCGGTGTTCTTGGCCGTGCCGGCGTTCGGCGTGGGGAACAGGACGAATCGGCTACCTCCGTCCTCGTACGTAGCGCCGCCAGGGTCCTCGTCCGTGGGAGTGAGCCCGAGCTTGTCCTTGTACCAGGCCTTGGCCCGCTCCAAGTCGGAGACAGGAAGCGTGGTACGCGTGGGGTACTGGTCCATCATTCCGACCACCTCCTCGTGATCCGCCGGGCCCTTCAACCCTACCGCCGTGGGCGGTTGTTCCGTCAAGCGGAGGGGCCGACGTTCGTTCGCTTCCGCGCCACGCCGGTCACGTCGGCGTGCCGTGGATGCTCGAGCTCCTCGATTTCGAAACCGGCTTGCCGGAAGAGCGCCAGCGTGTCCCGGCCGATGTGACAGTGGAACAGCCGGTAGTGGACGGGGTCCAGGGAGCGTTGCATGAGCCGTCGAGCGCCAGTTGCGCCCCGCACGTGCTCGCTGAACCTGAGCTCGCCTCCAGGGCGGAGCACCCGACGGACTTCGGCGATCGCCCGTTCAGGGTCATCGACGCTGCAGAACACGCCGCTGGACACCACCGTGTCGAAGGTCTCGTCGGGGAACGGGATCCGTTCGGCGGGCGCGGCCCGGAGCTCCACGCCATGCTCGGCCGCCCGTGGCTCGGCTCGGCGAAGCATGTGCGGATCGGGCTCCGTGGCGACGACATCGGCGTCCTTCGGGTAGTAGGCGAAGTTGAGTCCCGGTCCAGCACCGATCTCCAGGACTCGGCCGTGGGCCCTTCCGGCCACACGTTGTCGATCGTCGCGGGTGGGCTGTGGTTCGCCTCGGCGAGCCCGGCGCTCGTAGCACGCGGCGAACCACCGGCGCCCCCGCTCGGCAGAGACGCGGCGCGGGGGTGTGCTCATCGGTCAGTCTCCGGGAGGACCGACCCCCATGCGCTGTCGGGCCAGCTCCACGGTGGGGGATGAGATGGCCCGGGCCTTCTCGGCGCCCTGGGCCAGGGTCCGCTCCAGGCCTGCCTCGTCCCGACGGAGCTCCGCATACCGCTCGCGGATCGGGGCCAGGTGATCGGCCACGGTCTGCCCGACGTCCTGCTTGAACCCGGCGTACCCCTCGGCCTGGGCGTACTCCTTCTCGATGGCCTCGGGCGTGGTTCTCCGCACCGACGCCATGATCTCGATGAGGTTGAGGATCCCGGCCTTGTCCGGGCCTCGGACGATCTCCCGGCCCGAGTCGGTGACGGCGCTCTTGAACTTCTTGAGGATCTGGTCGGGCTCGTCGAGGACGTACACCGTGCCCTGCTCGGTCCCTCCGGTGGTGGACATCTTCTTGTCCGGCGCCTGGAGGTCCATGATCCGTGCTCCCACCTCGGGGATCCGGTGCTCGGGGACCACGAACGTCTCCCCGAACCGCGAGTTGAACCGCTGGGCGATCTCCCGCATCAGCTCGATGTGCTGTTTCTGGTCCTCGCCCACCGGGACCTCGTTGGTCCGATAGGCCAGGACATCCGCGGCCTGGAGCACCGGGTAGAAGAACAGCCCCGCGGACACCAGGTCCTTCTGCTGCGGAGCCTTCTCCTTGAACTGGTGCATCCGGCCCAGCTCGCCGTAGGCGGTGACGTTCGACAGCAGCCAACAGAGCTCGGCGTGCTCTTTCACGTCGCCCTGGCGGAACAGGATGCATCGGTCGGGGTCCAGGCCGGCGGCCATCAGGATGGCCGCGGTGTCGTAGATGCGCGCCCGGAGGTCCTCGGGGTCGTAGGCCACCGTGATGGCGTGGAGGTCCACGATGCAATACACGGCATCGCCCCGGTCTTGGCCCTCCACGTACTGCCGGATGGCCCCGAGGTAGTTGCCCAGGTGCTTTCGGCCCGTGGGCTGGATGCCGGAGAAGATGCGCATGGTGAGCCAAAGGGTACCGCGGGCCGGGAGCCCGAGGTCGCCTCGCTATCATGAGGACATGAAAGCTGGCGTCCTGGCCCTGCAGGGTGACTTCCGCGAGCACGCCCGGATCCTCGAGGACCTGGGAGCCTCCCCGGTGCTGGTTCGGACCACCGAGGACCTCGCGGGGGTCGACTGCCTGGCCATCCCGGGAGGGGAGAGCACCACGATGTCCCGCCTGGCCTGCGCCCACGGGCTGGTGGAGCCCATCAAGGAGCGAGCCGCCCGGGGGATGCCGGTGTTCGGCACCTGCGCCGGGATGATCGTCATGGCCACAGAGGTGGCGGACGGCGAGCCGCTGCTGTCTCTCCTGAACATCCGGGTGGCCCGGAACGCCTACGGCCGGCAGGTCGACTCGTTCGAGGCCGAGGTGCCGCTCGCCGGCGAGGAACCGGTGCGGGCGGTGTTCATCCGGGCTCCCGTGGTGGAGTCGGTGGGGGACGGGGTCGAGGTACTGTCGGAGCTGTCCGGTCGGCCGGTGGTGGTCGAGCAGGGGACGCTCCTGGCCGCGGCGTTCCATCCCGAGCTGGCCGGCGAGCCACGGCTGCACCGGCGGATGCTGGAGAGGGTGGGGTAGCGATGTCCGGGCACTCCAAGTGGTCGGGGATAAAGCACAAGAAAGCCGTGGTCGACGCGCGCCGCGGGAAGATGTTCAGCAAGCTCCTTCGGGCCATCGAGGTGGCGGCCCGCGAGGGCGGCGGCAACGTCGAAGGCAACGCCACGCTGGCCTCGGCGGTGCAGAAGGCCCGAGACTTCTCGGTCCCCATGGACAACATCGATCGGGCCGTCAAGCGGGGCTCCGGGGACCTCGAAGGGACCCGATACGAGCCCGCGATGTACGAGGGATACGCGCCCGGTGGGGTGGCCGTGCTGGTCGAGGCGTTGACCGACAACCGGAACCGGACCGGACAGGAGGTTCGGCACACATTCACCAGGCTCGGCGGGAACCTCGGGGACCCGGGCAGCGTGACGTGGCAGTTCGAGCGGAAGGGCGTGATCCTCCTGGACCGGGCCGCCGCTCCCGACGAGGACCGCCTCATGGAGATCGTCCTGGAGGCGGGAGCCGAGGACCTCTCGGAAGAGGGCGACCAGTGGCAGATCAGCACCGATCCCGCGTCGCTGCCGAAGGTTCGCGCCGCCCTGGAGGAGGCCGACGTCGCCATCGCCTCCGCCGACCTGTCGATGATCCCGC
>DAITPV010000167.1:0-5192 GCA_036833435.1 Actinomycetota bacterium
ATCTGCTCCCATGCTATCGGGCCCTTAGACTGTCGCCGAAGGAGGTGTTGGCGTGGACGACCTGGACGAGAAGCTCCACGATGCGGTGGCCGAGCTCGAGGTGGTGGCCCACTCGGTCAAGCCGCCGGATGCGTGGCGATCCTTCGGCGACCTGACCCTGGAGAAGTTCTGGCAAGCCTGGCCCGAGATCCGCGGCTGGGGCCAGTGGATGTGGCAGCTGATCGACGCGGAACGAGGTGACAAGGCAGCCCCGGTGACCGATCCCGAGCTCGACGAGTCCGGCTCGGCCGGCTGAGCCCGCCCGTGGTCAGCAAGATCCTCGTCGCCACTGACCAGTCCGAGAGCGCCAACGCCGCCGTTCAGTGGGCGGCGGACATGGCCGAGCGGTTCCAGGCCGAGCTGGTCCTCCTCCAGGTGGTCCCGTCCCACGCTGAAGGGGCTCCGGACGGCGGGCCCGTCGAGGCCGACCACCAGGTCACCACGGAGACCCTCCAGCAGCTGGCCACGGACATGGCCGGCGAACGAGGCCGAGCGCGGGTCGTGGTGGACTCGGACCCGGCCCGGGCCATCGTGCAGGCGGCCGACGACGCCATGGTCGACGTGGTCGTGGTGGGCAACGTGGGGATGAGCGGCCGCAAGTCCTTCCTCCTGGGCAACGTCCCCAACCGCGTGTCTCACAACGCCAGGTGCTCGGTGATCATCGTGAACACTTCCCGCCCCGCGGTGACCGAGGACCGCAAGCGCTCCTCGTCGATCCCGGTGATCCCCCACGTCACCGAGAGCGAGGGGATCGAGCCGGAGGGTCACCTTCTTGGCCGGGCGGCTCGGATCGGCCGGGTCCTGGCCCGGCAGGGCTTCCAGGAGCTGCTCACGGCCAACCGGGTCGACGACGAGGAGGCCGTCCGGGCCCGGGCCAAGCGGCTTCGGGGGGCCATGGAGGAGCTGGGTCCCACCTTCGCCAAGATGGGGCAGATCCTCTCCACCCGCCCGGATCTCCTCCCTCAGGCGTTCGTCGAGGAGCTGTCCACCCTCCAGGACCAGGTTCCGCCGCTGTCCGAGGAAGAAGTGGTCAAGGTCATGGAGGAGGAGCTGGGCGTCCCCTGGGAGGACGTGTTCGAGTCGATCGACCCCCAGCCGCTGGCCGCGGGGACCATCGCTCAGGTCCATCGGGCCACGCTCACCGACGGGGAGAAGGCCGTGGTCAAGGTCCAGCGCCCCACGGCGCGGACCGACATCATGCAGGACCTCGGGCTCCTCGACCTGTTCGCCAAGAAGACCGCCGAGCGCCCGGCGTTCCAGCAGGTCGTGGACCTGCCGACCATCGTCGAGCATCTCTCCGCGTCGCTCCGGCGAGAGCTGGACTTCCGCCAGGAGGCGTCCAACCTGGAGCGGATGCACGGGGTGCTGGCCGGCTTCTCCCGGCTCGATGCCCCCAGGGTCTACAAGGAGTACTCCACGGACCGTCTCCTGGTGATGGAGGAGATCGAAGGCGTCCCCATCCGGGAGGCACCGGAAGGTCCGGTTCGCAAGGAGGCTGCCCGCCAGCTCCTGGAGTCCTACTACCACCAGATCCTGTCGGTTGGGTTCTTCCACGCCGACCCGCACCCCGGGAACATGATGTGGTGGAACGACAAGATCTACTTCCTGGATCTGGGGATGGTCGGGGAGATCGACCCCGAGACCCGGAACCTCATGCTCCTGCTCCTGATGGCGTTCTGGCGGGAGGACGTGGGGTTCCTGTCGGACGTGGTCCTCATGCTGGCCGGCGAGGAGCAGCGCTCCGATCTCGACGTGGACGCGTTCCAGGACGAGGTGGGCGAGCTGATGGGCCAGTACCGCGGCGTGGCCCTCAAGGAGATGCAGCTGGGGCCCGTCCTCCAGGAGATCACCGAGATGTCGATCCGGCACGGGGTCCGGCTGCCGTCCTCGCTGGCCCTCACCGGCAAGGCGCTGGCCCAGATGCAGCTGGCCACGGCGGAGCTGGATCCGACGCTGGATCCGCTGTCCGTGGTGGGCGACTTCATGATGAAGGGGTTCGTGAACCGCCTCCGAGAGCGCGCCGACCCCAAGATGCTGTTCTACGAGGGGCAGAAGCTTCGGACGCGGTTCGTGCGGCTGATGGAGGCCGTCGAGCGGGTGGCCGGGACCCGGCCGGGACCCAAGCTCCAGGTGCACTTCAAGGGCACGGAGAACCTCGAGCACACCATCCGCCGAGCCGGGCGCCGGATCTCGATGGCGTTCCTCTCCGCGGGGGCGCTGGTCGGCGCGGCGGTGGCGTCGGGCGGGGCGGCTGCGGACTGGGTCGCTCCCACGCTCGGGAGCCTCGGGGGCCTGCTAGCCGGAGGACTCGTCGTCGACGTTCTCCGGCGCGGCCGATAGCTCGACGTCCCTCGAGATCTTCCGCTCCGGCTCCTCGCCCCGCCGGCGGAGCGCCTTCAGCAGGCGGCGTTCCAGGACGAAGGCCACCACGCTCATGATGATCCCCAGCGCCACCCGCTCGAACCATCTCGATACCCGGCCCTGCGGCTTCCGTTTCGACGAGCTCGTTCCTCGCGCCACGCCGACACCGTAGGGGGGCGGACGGGGGCCGGCAACCTGCGACAATCGCGTGCCGTGGATGACCAGGCCCCCGACCGGGAAGCCCTGGGCCGGCTCCTGCTCGAGTACCTGGACCGGCCCGAAGACCGGAAGCGGATCGCCGCGGAGATCGAGCGGCGATTCCGCAAGCCGCAGGCCATCGTGGTCATGGACAGCACCGGGTTCTCCAGGTCGGTGCGGGAGGGCGGGATCATCCACTACCTGGCCCTGCTGCAGCGCCTGGTGGGTCATCTCCGCCCGGTGATCGAGCGAGCCGGAGGCCGGGAGCTGCGGACCGAGGCCGACAACGTCTTCGCGGTCTTTCCGGATGTCGCGTCGGCGGTGGACGGCGCCCTGGCCTGCCTGGCCGAGGTGCATCGGGTCAACGAAGGGTTGCCCGACGAAGAGGACATCTACGTGTCGATGGGCATCGGCTACGGCGAGGTCCTGCTGGTCGATCCGGACGACCTGTTCGGCGACGAGATGAACCTGGCCTGCAAGTTGGGGGAGGACGTCGCCGAGCGGGAAGAGGTCTTGCTGACCGCCTCGGCTCGGGACGCGCTCCAGAACGACCGATGGACGTTCGACGAGCTGGACCTGTCCATCTCCGGCCTGCGGCTGACCGCCTTCCGGCTGCAGCGGTGAGCCGCTAGCCGGACCGTCCGCCGGGGTTCGGCGGGACGCCTGCTGCCGCCGCCGCCGCCGCCAGGGCCTGGTACCGATCCGTGGACACCTGGCGGATGATCTGGCGGAGCGAGGGGAACTGTTCCATCAGCCGCTCCAGCTCCTGACGGGACAGGCTGAACAGCTCGGCGGGGGTCGCCGTGCGGACCGTGGCGGTCCGACGCTTGCCGCTGAGCAGGGACATCTCCCCGAAGAACTCGCCCTCGCGCAGAGTCCCCACCCGCTGCTCGCCTCGTCCGTCCGAGACGAGCACGTCGACCTCGCCCTTGCTGATGAGGTACAGGCGGTCGCCGGCCTCCCCCTGTCGCACCACGTCCTGGCCTTTCGCGTAGCGCTCGAGATGGAGCTGTTCGGTCACCGCGTTCAGGGTCTCCGGCGTGAGGCCGGAGAACACGGGGACCTCCTGGACCCGTTCGGGTTCCGCACCGGAGGTGGCGGCGGCTCCCGGGACCCCCGTGTACTGCATCTGGGTCTCGTACAGGTTCTGGTACAGGCCGCCGGCCTTCACCAGTTCCGCGTGGTGGCCTTCCTCCACCAGCCGCCCTCCCTCCAGCACGTAGACGCGGTCGGCGCTGGCGGCCAGCGTGAGTCGATGGGTGATGGTGATCGTGGTGCGTCCCTTGGCCACCTCCGCCAGGGTCTCCAGGATCCCGTTCTCGGTCTCCGCGTCGAGCGCGCTGGTGGCCTCGTCCAGGATCATGATCCGAGGGTCTCGGAGGAGCACCCGAGCGATGGCCATCCGTTGCCGCTGGCCGCCGCTCATCCGGACCCCTCGCTCGCCGAGCACCGTGTCGTACCCGTCGGGAAGCGACTCGATGTACTCGTCGAGCTTGGCTCCGCGAGTCGCCTCGGCGATCTCCGCATCCGAAGCGCCCGGCTGGCCGATGGCGATGTTCTCCCGGATCGTGGTGTCGAAGGCGAACGTGTCCTGGAACACCATCCCGATCTGCCCGCGGAGCGAAGCGAGCGTCGCGTCCCGGATGTCGTTGCCGTCGACCAGGATCCGTCCCTGCTGGGGATCCCAGAACCGCATCACGAGGTTGACGATGGTGCTCTTGCCAGATCCCGAGGGCCCCACGATGGCCGCGTTGGCGCCGGCCGGGATCACCAGGTTGAAGTCTCGGAGCACCGGCGTGTCGCCGTCGTAGCCGAACGTCACGCTCTCGAACCGGATCTCCTGTTGGAGCGGCTGGAGGTCAACGGCCTCCGGCTTGTCCTCGATCTCCAGCGGCTCGTCGAGGACCTCGGTGACCCGGACAAGTGAGCCGGAGGCCATCTGGACCATCTGCCCGACGTCGGAGAAGCCGGACAGGGGGAGCATCAGCGAGGGGAGGATCCCCAGGAACGCCACCAGGATGCCCAGCTCGAGGCTGCCGTTCAGCACCAGGAAGCCGCCGAAGGCCAGCACGATCAGCTGGCCCAGGGTGATGGCGATGTTGGCGCTGGCGTCGTACATCGAGGAGATCCGGACCATGCGAAGGCTGGCCTTCAGCACCCGATCCAGCCGTGCTCGGTAGGAGCGTCGGGCTCGCTCCTCGAGCCCGAAGGCCTTGACCACAGCGTGGGCCGACAGGCTCTCCTGGGTCAGTGACGCGGCTTCGCCGCTTCGGGTCATCTGCTCGTAGCTGGCCTTGGCCAGGCGGGAGCCCAGGACCTTGTAGGTGATCATGAACAGGGGGACGACGATGATGACCATGGCTCCCAGCCGCCAGTCCAGGCTGACCACGCTCGCCGCTGCGGTCACCAGGCTGATCACCAGGAACAGGCCGGTGTTCAGCACCTGGGTCATGGCCATGGACGCGGTCTGAAGGTCGCCCGATAGCCGGGCCATGAGGTCCCCGACGTTGGCCCGGGCATAGAAGCTGTGGGGGAGGGTCTGGAGGTGGACGAACAGCCGCTCCTGGAGGGAGATCATCAGCTTCTGGGAGATG
>DAITPV010000168.1:0-5183 GCA_036833435.1 Actinomycetota bacterium
CATCTGGGTCTGCGGGTTCAGGAACGGCAGGGTCACCGGCGAGGAGACCCGGTGGTCCGTGAACGAGAACACGTCCAGACCGCGCTGGATGTCGTTGGCGTACACGGTGCCGTTGTACCAGTACGACGACCACACGTCCGAGTCGACGGGAGTGGTTCCCCCGGTCGTGGGGCTGTTGGCGTCGTAGTAGCCGATCTCCGTGGCATCGGCCGGGTCGGTGAAGTCGATCATCGACGTCCCACCGGAGTACCAGGCCGAGGACAGGATGTTCCGCCCGCTCATCTGGGGGATCACGTTGTAGTTGTGAGCGGTGCAGTTCTCATCCTTGCCCTGGGGCCGGGGGATCTTGAAGCTGCCCTGCTCGACCAGGGACTGGTTGTAGAACCACATCCGGCCCTGGAGGTCGTTCGGGTCGCGGCACCGGTCATCGGTTCCGCCTCCCGCCTCGTCCTCGAAGGCGATGTGCTGGCCGTCCCAGGTGAACGTGGCAGAGTGGAACAGCAGATCCACGGCGTCGTTCCGGACCCGTCGGAGGAAGTCCGGCTCCTCAGGGTCTGAGACGTCCCACAGGATGCCTTCTTCCCAGCACGCTCCGGCCATCAGGTTGAGCTGCACGAAGGTGGCGATGTCGTGGCATCCGGTGAACTCGTTCGTCCGGCTCCCACTCTGGAGATGGGTGACCCGGGTCCCGGTGGGCATGGAGTGCTCGATCACCGCGGGGTAGGACAGGCAGGTGTCGGCAGCGCCGGCACCGTCACAGGGCGTCGTCGCGGACTCGGTCACCGCCACGGCGTCGTCGGCCGCGGCCGGGTCCGCCATGTTCACCTTGATGATGGAGATCTTGGCGTGGCCCTTGTTGGCCTCCCACCCACCGGTCTCGGAGTCGGGACGAGGCTCGGGCTCCAGGCACTCCGTGCCGTTCTCCCGGGCCCCGACGATCTGGTCGGCCGTGGCGCTTCCTTGTGTCGCGCCGTTGTTCTCGAAGTCGAGGCCGTTGGTCTGGCCGCTGGTCGGATACGAGGCCACGTACACGTACAGGAAGTCGTTCGCGGCCGTGGGGAGCAGGGTGTGCGTGTGGGAGCCGCAGTCCGTGGGGACGTTGGCGATGTTCACCGGGTTGGCCTCATCGTTGATGTCGAAGATGCGCACGCCCTCCCAGCCGGCCTCCTGCTGGGCGGTGGTCGTGTCGGCGGTCGCACTGGTGCAGTCGTCACTCGGTCCGGTGCCGTCGAACCGCACCGAGTCCACCGACAGGAACAGCAGGTCCGCCGTTGCGTCGGTGTCGTTGTTCCACACCGAGATGTCGTTCTGGGGACCCGGACAGGAGAAGTCCGTGATCATGGTGGGGTTGGACGGGTTCGAGATGTCGAAGATCCGGAACCCTCCGTAGTTCCCGGCGTAGAGGCGATTCCCCCAGAACGCCAGGTCGGAGTTGGTGAACGCGGACTGCGGCCGATTGGCCAGCAGGGTCATGTTCGGGCTGTGGTCGTCGCCGGTCTGGGCCGCGGCGGGCGCCGCGCCGGCCAGGACGATCGCGAAGAGTGCGAGCAGGGCGATTCGCGATTTCAACTCATCCACCTCCTCGTGGTGGTCGGGCATCGCTTCGGGCACGGTCAGGCTTGGTCCCGTGTGGGCCGATGGCCCCACCTCGCGATCGCATCACCCCCTCCAGAGGGCCAAAATGTAATGAATCCATGGTGAACGGGTCAAACCGATAGAAGGTACGGAAGGAAGGGACAGGAGGGATTTCTCGGCCAAGGAGGGCCCCCGATGGGGGCCCTCCCTGACCTCTTGCTCTATCCGACGCTCGAGACGTCCTTGCTGTAGGTGAGGACGGCGAACGCCATGGCGTCTGAGAACTGGTCCAGAACGACCGGTCCCAGCCCTGGAGCTGTGGCCCCCGACCCACTCCCGGTGCCGTCGAACGTGTCGCACACCTCGTGGTAGCAGGGATCGTACTGCTCGCCGGCGATCCCTCCGTAGGTCGCGGCCTGCGCGGCGGTCTTGATCCCCTCCGCTCCTGAGAACAGTCCTCCGGCCGGGATGCCCGCTGCGATGAAGGGGCCGTAGTCCGAGCGCCCATCGAAGGCGGTGGGCTCGGTGGCCAGTCCCCGGTCACCGAAGTAGTCGAGCCACAGGGCCTCGATGTCCTCGGAGCCGGGAGGGCCGGCACCGCCCACCAGACCGGCCGACCCGTCTCCGTCGTAAATGAACCGAACGAAGTTAGGGGACCCGATCATGTCGAAGTTCAGGTACAGGGCGATGTTGTCGAGCTCCTCTGGAGCCAGGCTTGAGACGTAGAACGTCGAGCCGACCAGGACGGACTCCTCGGCACCCCACCAGGCGAAGCGCACGGTGTTCTTCGGCTTCACCTTCTGCATCTGGATGGCGGTCTCCAGAAGCGCTGCGCTCCCCGAGCCGTTGTCGTTGATGCCGGGTCCAGCAGCCACGGAGTCCAGGTGGGCCCCGGCCATGACCACGTTCTCGTCATCGCCCTTCCGCGTCTCGGCGAGGACGTTCGAAGTGTCCACCGGGCCTCGGAACACGTCGGTGACGATGTGCATCGTGAGCCCGGAGATGCCGGACCACTCGACGCCTCGGTCGTAGGTGGCCATCACGGCCGGGATGCCGCTGGTGTTGTTGGCGCTGAGCGTGATGGCGGCCAGGCCGGTGCGGTCGGGCGTGTTGCCCTGGTTGAAGAAGATCGCGCCGACCGCTCCCGCAGCGGCGGCGTTCTCGACCTTGATCTCGAACGTGCAGGTTCCTCGCTGGATCAGCGCGATGTTGCCGGAGGGGAACCCGGTGAAGTCGCTGGCCTCACATCCGCTCGTCGAGGTGTTCCCCGGACCCAGCATGAGGTCGACCGCCGTGACCGGGGCCTCCACGTCGCCGGGGTCCGTTTGGTCCAGAAGGGTGTAGTCGGTCTCCTCGACGTAGGTGGTGGGGGTCGGAGCCGTCTGCTCCAACGTCGACGGTCCCAGGGGCCGGTATCCGGTGAACGTGAACTCCTGGATCTCGACCTTGTATCCGGCGTCGTCGAGCTTCTCTGCAACGTACTCGACCGAGTCGTCGTAGCCACTCGTCCCGGCGAGCCGAGTCCCGTCACCCCGGTCGGCGAACCTCTGGAACTTGGCCTGGTGCTGGCGAACGCCTTTCAAGGTGACGCATTCCAGCAGCTTCTTCGTGGTGTTGTTGTTGCGCTTCCGACAGCTGGACTTGTCATCGTGGTCGCCGCCTGCTTGCGCGGCCGGGCTGCCGAGTGCGGCGATGGTGGCGATCGCGGTCGCCACCACGAGGGAACGCTTCTTCATGGGCGATCCTCCTCGGGCAGGAACGGGCGGGACGGATTCGGTGTCACGTCGTGCCCCACCACCTCCTCGTGGCCCGGGGACCCTTGCCCACGGAGCGTGAGAAATGATACGCGGGGACAGGGTCCCTCACAAATCCCCCAAAGGGCGCGTAAGGACAGGTTCTGAAAGCTCCCCGGCGGGACGGATCGGGCTAGCTGTCCCGGTGGCACACGTACAATCTGCAGGTCGTGGACCGTCTTCTGGTGACCGGGGGTCGCCGCCTGACCGGCGAGGTGGCCATCGGCGGGGCCAAGAACTCCGCCCTCAAGCTCATGGCCGCGGCCCTCCTGGCGGAGGGGCCCACCGTGCTCCGCAACGTCCCGGACATCTCCGACTGCCGGACCATGGTGGAGGTCCTCGAGCGCCTCGGGGTCCGGGTGGAGCGACAGGACCACGCCCTGGTGATCGACACCGCCGGGTCCCTGGCGAACGAGACCCCCTACGACCTGGTCCGGCGGATGCGGGCCTCGATCCTGGTCCTGGGACCGCTGCTGGCCCGCGAGGGCCGGGCCCGAGTGGCCATGCCGGGCGGCTGCAACATCGGGCGCCGGAAGATCGATCTCCATATCCGCGGGCTCCAACGGATGGGCGTTGAGTTCAGCTACGACCACGGCTACCTGGTGGGGACCGCTCCCAGGCTTGAGGGCGCGGTGGTGAACCTTGACTTCCCCAGCGTGGGAGCCACCGAGAACCTGCTGATGGCCGCGGTGGCCGCGTCGGGGACCACCGTCATCGAGAACGCGGCGCGGGAGCCCGAGATCCAGGACCTTGCCGAGTTCCTGGTGGCCATGGGCGGAAGGATCGACGGAGTGGGGACGCCGACTATCGAGATCGAAGGAGTGGACCGGTTCGGCCCGGTCGACTACACGGTGATCCCGGACCGGATCGAGGCCGGGACGTACGCCATTGCCGCGTGTGTGACGGGAGGCGAAGTGGTGCTGCGCGGGGCCCGGCCGGATCATCTGGACCTGGTCCTGGCCAAGCTTGACGAGGCCGGAGCCCGGATCTCCATCGACCAGGCCGGCGTGCGGGTGGCCATGGCCGGTCGTCCCCGGGCCGTGGACCTGGTCACCCTTCCGTACCCCGGGTACCCCACCGACCTGCAGCCGCCGATCATGGCGATGTTGGCAGCGGCGGAGGGCACCAGCATCATCACCGAGAACGTGTTCGAGAGCCGGTTCATGTTCGTCGACGAGCTGAACCGGATGGGTGCGGACATCCGCACCGAGAGCCATCACGCCGTGGTCCGCGGCCAGCATCAGCTGTTCTCCGCGCCGGTTCGAGCCCTCGACCTTCGCGCCGGCGCGGCCCTGGTCCTCGCCGCGTTGGGCGCCGACGGGGTGACCGAGATCGCCGACGTGTACCACGTGGACCGCGGATACGAGGACCTCGACGGGAAGCTCACGGCTCTGGGCGCCGAGGTGACCCGGCAGCCCGCGTTGTCGCCGGCCTTCTCCCCGTGAGGGGAGCGGGAGCCGCACTCCTCACGCTGATCCTAGGCCTGGCCCCGGCGTCGCCGGCGGCCGGAGGATCGGAGCGCCAGGTCTTCCTGTTCGTCACCGAGGGCATCAGCTACGAGGAGGCGATGGCCCCCGACGGGCCGCTCCTTCCGTGGGCAGAGGCGGGAGGCGTGGGCCTGATGACGGGCGCGGGAGACGGCGGCACCGGCGCCTTCGCCACGCTGGGTGCGGGAGCGTCGATCGAAGTGCCGTCTGCGCCGGTCGAGGTCAAGGACGTCGGCGAGGCGATGATCGTGGACCTGGGCCCGTTCCGCACGGCGGACGACGCGGAGCCGGGGGCCCTGGCCTCCGAGCTCGCGGCGGCGGGGCGGAC
>DAITPV010000169.1:0-5105 GCA_036833435.1 Actinomycetota bacterium
TCGTCCGCCCCCGCCCAGCAAGCGGTCCTTGCCGGCGGCGCCCCTCAGGATGTCGCGGCCACCCTGGCCAAACAGCCGATCCTTGCCCGGGCCACCCATGGCCCGGTCGCTTCCCGTGCCGGCCACGGCCACATCGGTCCCCTTCAGTGCCCGGATCACGTCCCTGCCCCCGAACCCGCACAGGATGTCGGACGCGGTGGTGCCCCGGATGGCGTCGCGTCCCGGAGTGCCCAGGACCTGGTTGAGCCCCGGCTTGCCCAGCTTGAGGCAGCTCTCGATCGCGCTCGGCGAGGGAAGCTCGAAGGGCCGACCGATGATCAGCTCGACGTTCCGGTCGGCGGGGGTCCCCAGCGCCATCAGGTCGTTCTGTGGGTCGTGCAGCGCGACCTCCCGGCCGGCCGACGCCAGCCACTCCTCGTTGATGTCCCGGGGTGCTCCGGCGAGAGCGGTCTCGTGGGTGTGATCGTGGCCGGCCCAGTTGATGTCCCGGGGGTTCGGGGCGGCGCTGGCATCGAACACCACCGCGAAGATCGACAGGGTCCCGTCGCCATTGTCGGCGATCTCGATGGTCCGGCTCTGGGTGGGGTAGTCGGCGATGGCCGCCGTGTTCACCTCCCAGTACCCCGTGTTGAGCACGGGGTTCTGGTGGACGTGGATCCTGTTGTCGTGGGTGTGCCCATCGACCTGGAGGATCACGTTGGGGAACCGCAGAAGGAGCTGGGAGAGATCCTCGCCGGTGTGGATGGGCCCCATGGTCCCGGGGTCCTGGCCGGTCCGCGGGCCGGTGTTGTCGGTCGACCCGATGGTGTGGTGCGTGGCCACCACCACCAGCCGGTTGGTGGCCTGGGGGTTGACCACCTTCTTCCCGTCCGGTTGGTAGTACACCCGGGACACCTGCTTCAGCTCCTCCTCGAGCCACTGGAACTGCGGGTCGTCGATGTTGCCGTTCTCCAGCCCCTCGGCCGGGTTGGTGTCGAGGGCGATGTGCCGGAACAATCCTTCGTCCCACGAGTAGCAGGCCCGGGGGGCGTACGGCGGATAGCTGGTGGCCGGGCAGCGGCGCACGGCCGGGAGGAACCCGTGCCCCAGCGGCAGGCCGGTGGTGATCGCGTGCTCGGCGATCCAGTCGGCCTTGTCCAGGAGCCGGCGGTCGGGGTCCGCGGACACGACCTGGGTGGTTCCGGGGCTGGTGAGCAGGCTCATCCAGAACCCCGCGTCGGTGAACCCGCCGGCGCAGGCCTCCTGCTGCTTGTCGGGAGCGAGATCCATGACCTTCAGCGCACCCACGGCCCACTGGCGAGCGAATGCCCGCCACGCCGCGTTGTCGTCGGCGATGGTGCCCTGGACCTTGATGTCGTGGTTCCCCATCAGCGAGTACCAGGGGATCTGCGTGCCGTCGGCGTTCCGAAGCCCGGAAGCCCAGAACGGCTCGTTGGCCAGGTCCAGGATGCTCTCGCCGGGAACGGGACTGGTGAGCGCGGGGGTCCCTCCTTCGGGGTCGGTGCTCTGGACCCCGTCGTATCCGTCGGCGCCCGAGTCGGGGTCGACGAGCTTCCCGCCGTCCAGGACGTCGATGAAGAAGCGGGTCTCGTTGTACTGCTGGTTGTCGGCCAGGTCCCCGAGCGCCAGGGTGAAGTCGAAGGGCTGGCCGAGGACCGGGCTGCCTCGAGCGGCGATCTGGCTCGCCGCCAGGACGTGGGCGTTCAGCATCTGGCCGACCATGGTCTCGTGAGGCCGGAAGGCGGACGTGGCGGGATGGGTGGCGCACTTGTCCGCCCATTCCCCGCGGAGCGGCGACTCCTCGTCGGCGTACTGGAAGTCGGCGAGAGAGAAGAACGCGGAGAGAGGGATGCGCCGTGCCTCTCGTCCGGCCTGCGCCGTGGCCAGATCCTCGCGAAGGACCAAGCCCTGGCCCGGTCCGCACTCGAAGACCCCGTCGCCGTTGGTGTCGACCATGGTTCCGTCGAGGGTGGTGGGCCCGCAGTCGATCGCGGCGGATCCCGCGGCGGGCGGCACCGGCCCGACGCCGGAGGCTCCGATCACCAGGCCGACGACGCCGAGGAGAAGGAGGAACGATCTGCGCACTCGTGGCCCTCCCTCCCGCCCCTCGCGGGCAGGACGAGGGCCAGACCCTACCACGCAAGGATGGACGTTGATGAGCGAAGCTACGTGCCCGGTGCGGGTGATCGGGAAAGGCGGCGCACTGCAGCTCGGACGATCGTGTACGCGAGGACCGCCATTGCCGCTCCGGCCAGGCCGGCCAGCGCTCCGATCCACGCGTTGTTCTGGGAGAAGTCGAAGGGTGAGCCGGCCAGGCGTTCCACCCCGTGGATGGCCCACAACACCAGCCGAACGGGCAGGAGGGCGAGCGTTCCCAGCGGGCTGACCACGAAGCTCCGGTGGACCACCACCGACGTGTGCCCCCAGAGAAGCGCGTAGCCCACCAACCCCCACAACGCACCGAAGAGCGCGGCGATCGCCCATCCGGGGAGGCGAGCCCGTTCCACGGTCACGGGTGTAGCACGGGCGTTCCGGTTCCGCTAGGCGAAGTGACCGTCGAGGAAGTCCAGGATCGCCTGTCTGAACCCGTCGGCGACGGGCGGCTCTTCGAACACGGGGATGTCGGTCCCGTGCTCACCGGTGTCCAGGAGCACCAGCTCTTTCGGCTCCCGGGACGCAGCATGAAGCTCCCGAGCCAAGTCTCCCCATTCCTGGTCGAACTCGCCGGCCAGATACAGCTTCGGCTCGGAGACCCGCGGTGCCAGCTCCAACAGGTCGGCCTCCCCGTACCCTCGCGCGCTGGCCATCCAGATGAGCCCGTCGATCTCGGCCTTCCCTCGCCCGGCCACGTACATGGCCTCCATGGCGCCCTGGCTCGCGCCGCCGATCACCACGGAGCCGGCGCTTTGGCGAAGGAAACCTACGGCGCCCACGAGGTCCCTCCACCCGTCCTCAACATCCCCGTCCTCCGAGCATCCCTCGTCCCCGCCCGGACACGCACCCCGGCGGTTGTAGGTCAGGACCCGGTATCCCTGGTCGGCCAGCAGGCCCGCGGTCTCGAACCACTGGCTCTGGTCGTCGGCCTGGCCGCCCATGTGAGCCAGCGCCACCGAGACGTCGCCCTGGCCGAACAACCGGCCCTCCAGACCGACCCCGTCTGAAGCGAGGAAGGAAACCGGCTGGGACAAGGCGATCAGCTCCTCGGGGGTCGCCAGGTCGAACGCGGAGGTCGGCTCCGGCGTGGGGCTCGCGGTGCCGCCCCCACCCGGAGACGTGGTCGAACAGGCGGCCAGAAGAAGGGCCAGCGCAGTCAGGCGGGGAGCACTCACCACCAATGACTACGCGCAGGCGGCCGCGGAGGTTTCGTCAGATCACCTTGGGAAGCACGTTCTCCCGGTAGAACCGGAGGAATCCGTCCTGATCCGGACCGATCTGGTGCAGGTATACGTGGTCGTACCCGGCCTCGAAGAACTCCTCGATCGCGCTCACGTGCCGCTCGGGGTCCGGCCCGCACACCACGGACTCCGCCACCTCGTCTTCGGTGACCATCTCAGCGGCCTGCTCGAAATGGCGCGGCAGCGGAAGCTCCACCGTGAGCTCCCCCTTCACCGCGGTGTTCGGCCACCATTCCGTGGCCACCTTCCGGGCTTGAGCCTCGTCATCGGCCCAGCAGACGTGGACCTGGCCGTAGCGAGGCTTCTCCTCGCCGCCGCTCTGCTCGAAGGTCGAGATCATGTCCCGGTCCGGGGCCAGACCGATCAGCCCATCCCCGGCCCGGGCAGCCAGCTCGGTGGCCCGCTCCCCCTTGGCGGCTACCACGAGCGGCGGCGGCTCGTCGGGGACGTCGTAGATCCTGGCCTGCTCCACGGTGTAGTACCGCCCCCGGTGGGTCTGCTCCTCGCCGGTCCACAGCAGCCTGATCACCGCGATGGCCTCTTCGAGCATGTCGAGCCGCTCGTCGATGGCCGGCCATCGATCCCCGAGCACGTGCTCGTTGAGGTTCTCGCCGCTTCCCAGTCCCAGGAAGAATCGACCCGGCATCATCGCCGCCGCGGTGGCGGCGGCGTGCGCCACGATCGCCGGGTGGATCCGGATGATCGGGCACGTCACGCCGGTTCCCACCCGCAAGCGGTCGGTGGTCTCGGCGATCCCTCCCAACACCGACCACACGAACGGGCTGTGTCCCTGGTGGGAGATCCACGGATGGAAGTGATCGGAGATCAGCGCGAAGCTGAAGCCGGCTTCCTCCGCCGCCCTGGCGTTGCGGACCAGGTCCCGGGGCCCGTGCTCCTCACTGGAGAGCGAGTACCCGACCTCGGTCACGACTTCCGCGCCGTCGCGCGCCCGCCCTTCCGCCCCGCAGCTTTCTTCTGTGCGGTGGTCCCGCCCTGGGACGTGGTCCTTCGCCTGACTCCCGACCCGGAGGCCTTCCCTCCGCGAGACGATGCGCCGGGCGAGTTGGCGATCCGTGCGGCTCGTTGCTTCGACATCCCCTTCTCCTTGAGCCGCTCGTACTGCTTCTCGTTCTTCACGCTCGGTCTCTTGTTCGGCATTGCGCGATCACCTCCACCAGCAGAGGTACCCAGGGCTCCCGGATTCCACGCGCGCAGAAGAGGGAAGAATAGGCGCGTGAGCGAACGCCTCCTGAAGATCTATCTCCAGGACCACCTGGCCGGGGCCACCGCGGGCCTGGCCCTGGCTCGACGATGCCGGGCCAACAACCCGGACGGGGAGATCGCCCGGGTCCTCGACCGGATCGTCGACGAGATCGCGGAGGATCGCCAGATCCTCGAGGGGCTGATGGAGCGGCTGGGGTTCGGTCCCGACCGTGGGAAGGTCGCCGCGGCGTGGGCCGCGGAGAAGGTCGGCCGTCTCAAGCCGAACGGCGCTCTCCTGGGGTACTCGCCGTTGAGCCGGCTCGAGGAGCTCGAGGCCCTGAGCATCGGCGTGGAGGGCAAGCTGGCCCTGTGGCGTGCGCTCAAGGCGGCCGGCGACGTCTCCGGACGATTCGGTGACGTGGAGATGGATCCTCTGATCCGGCGGGCACAGCGCCAGCGACGGCGGCTGGAGAACATCCGAGCCTGGGCCGCGGTCGAGGCACTGGC
>DAITPV010000170.1:0-5102 GCA_036833435.1 Actinomycetota bacterium
TGCGAAGAGCGCGTCCAGCTCGGACTGCCGGCCTTCGAGCAACGCCAGCTGCGCCCCGTACTCGGCCTTGGCGGCGGAGGCTTCTGCGAAGAGCGCGTCCAGCTCGGACTGCCGGCCTTCGAGCAACGCCAGCTGCGCCTCGTACTCGGCCAGGTACTCCAGCAGGCTGGCCTGGAGCTCCCGGACCTGCTGCCGGCGGACCGAGATGCCCTCGGCCACCTGGGCGTCATCGGTGGACAGCACTTCGAGGAACGACAGCCGGTCGGACAGCTCGGTCAATGACGTGGCCTGGAGCACCAACTCCAGAGCCCCTGCCGGACCCGACATGTAGGCGTCCCGGGCCCTGGCGTTCAAGGTGTCCTGAAGGCGGTCTGCCTCCCGGGTCGACCGGCGGATGGTGGCCTTGGTCTCGGCGATCGCCGCCCGCAGTCCCTCGACCTGTGAGGTGACCTGGGAGACCTGGGTGACCACGTCCTGCAGCCGGGCCTGGATGCCGCTCAGCCGCTGCCGAGCCTCCTTGAGCCCATCCTCCAGGCGCTCGAGCTGCCTTCTGGCCCGCTCGAGGTCCTCAGCAACGCCGGCGCTGGCCGTCGGCGGCGCGGTCGCACCCCACAGGAGCGCGACGAAGACGACCCCGGCCGCAAGCGGGCGGAGCCGATGCGCGGACGAGCCCCGGCTCGGTCTCATGGATTTATGGGTACCCGGCTGTGCTGCGATCCGTCAACTGACGCTCCTCAGCCTGACGACTACACGGGTGTAATTCAAGGATGCGGACTCACGCTTCAAGCCCACCTCGTTTCTCGGCCTCCTTCAGGAGGCGCTTGAGGTGGCCCGATTGGCCACGCTCCCTCCCTTCCTACAGCTCGGTTCCCGGCAGCCCCAGGTCGCGGGCGATCAGGATCCGCTGGATCTCGCTGGTCCCTTCACCGATTTCCAGCACCTTCGAGTCGCGATAGTACCGGGCCACCGGGAACTCCTCGGTGAACCCGTATGCTCCGTGGACCTGGAGGGCGTGGCGGGCCTGGTCCACCGCCGCTTCGGTTGCATACAGCTTCGCCAGCGACGCCTCGGCCTTGTAGGGCCGGCCCCGGTCTCGCAGCCAGGCCGCCTTGTACGTGGCCAGCCGGGCCAGCTCCACCCGGACCTTCATGTCGGCGATCTTGAACTGGAGGCCCTGGAACGCCCCGATCGGCCGGCCGAACGCTTCCCGCTCCTTCGCGTACTTCACGCTCTCGTCCAGAGCTCCCTGGGCCAGGCCGACCGCCAGCGCGGCGATGGCGATCCGTCCGTCGTCGAGAGTCTCGAGGAGCTGCCCGAATCCCCTCCCTCGCTCGCCGAGCAGGCCGTCCTCCGGGACCCGGCAGTCGGCGAACGACACCTCGTGGGTGTCGGACGCTCGCCACCCCACCTTGCGGTAGGACCGGCCGACCTCGACCCCCGGCGTGTCGATGGGAACGATGATCGCGGAGATCTCCTTGCCCCCACCCTCCCGCTCGCCGGTCACCGCGCTGATCGTGATGAGCCGGGAGATCGCGGTTCCCGAGTTGGTGATGAACGCCTTGGAGCCGTTGATCACCCACTCCCCCGCGTCCAGCCGGGCAGTGGTCTTCACGGCTTCGGCGTCGGAGCCCCCGCCGGGTTCGGTCAGGCCGTAGGCGCCGAGGATCTCTCCCCGGCACATGGGAACCAGCCACTGCTGCTTCTGCTCCTCGGTCCCGTGGCGGAAGATCGGGTTGGCGCCCAGCCCCACCGCCGCCTCCAGCGTGATGGCCATGGATGAGTCGATCCGGGCGATCTCCTCGATCGCCAAGCACAGCGTCAGGAAATCGGCGCCCTGCCCGCCGTACTCCTCGGGGAACGGCAGGCCGAACAGCCCCAGCTCCCCCATCTGCTTGACGATGTCCATGGGGAGCTCTTCATTCCGGTCCATCTCTTCGGCACGAGGCGCGATGACCTCCTCCGCGAACGCCCGGATGGATCTGCGGAACTCTTCCTGCTCAGCGCTGAGGTCGAAATCCACGCCGGTGAGTCTATCCGGGGGCTCACAGGTTCGACGGTCCGTCAGGTGCGCCCCGGGAGCACTCCTGCTTGAATCCCGGCAAGCGAAGGCGAGGGCGGTTGGCAACCACCACGGCAGACGTCGGTCCCGGCCCGCAGCGACCAGAGGTTCGGGTCGTCCCCCGGACCCTCACCCTGGGCGCCCTGGTGTTCATCATGTTCTTCACGGTGTCCGGGGGGGCCTACGGCCTCGAGGACGTCATCGGTTCCTCGGGCGCCGGGATGGGGCTGATCCTCATCATCATCACCCCGATCATCTGGAGCCTCCCCTCAGCCCTGATGGTCGCCGAGCTGGCCACCGCCATGCCGGTGCAGGGCGGCTACTACTACTGGGTCAAGAAGGCCTTGGGGCCGTTCTGGGGGTTCCAGGAGGGCTGGTGGTCGTGGCTCACCACCTTCGTGGACATGGCCATCTACCCCGTGTTGTTCGTGGACTACTCCGCGTACTACTTCGACGTGTTCGCGGAGAACGAGCTGGCCCGGTGGCTCCTGGGAGCGGGGGTGATCTGGTTCTTCACCCTGCTGAACATCCGGGGATCCAAGCTGATCGGTGACTCGTCGAAGCTGTTCGGGTTCATCGTCCTGGCCCCGTTCGCCATCATGACCATTCTCGGGCTGTTCCAGATGGACGGGAACCCGTTCCAGCCGTTCACCTCCGGTGGAGAAGGGATCAGTGGCGCGTTCACCCTGGGCCTGTTCGTGGTGATGTGGAACTACTACGGGTGGGACGGCCTGTCCACGGTAGCGGGCGAGATGAAGAACCCCCGCCGCGACTACCCGCGCACGCTGCTGATCACCGTGCCGCTGATCACCCTGTGCTACCTGCTCCCGGTCATCGTCGCCTTGGCGGTGGTGGGCACCGAGCAGGTCGAGTGGACCGCGGGAGCGTGGGGGCCCATCGCCGAGATCATCGGGGGGAAGTGGCTGGGGAGCTTCCTCAACGCGGCTGCGCTCGTGTCGGCGGCCGGCCTGTTCTCGGCGTTGCTCCTGTCGGTCAGCCGGATCCCGTTCGCCATGGGCGAGGACGGCTATCTCCCAAAGGGTCTGTTCAAGGTCCATCGGAAGTACGGGACGCCGTGGGTGGCCCTGGTGGTGTCCAGCGCGATCTACACGATCTTCATCATCGGTCCGTTCCAGGCGTTGGTGGTGGTGGATGTGGTCGTGTACTCGTTCGCGTTGATGCTGGAGTTCGCCGCGCTGGTGGTGTTCCGCATCAAGTACCCCACCATGAAGCGCCCGTACAGGATCCCCGGCGGATGGCCGGTCATCGTCCTGGTGGTCCTGGGCCCGGTCCTGGTCCTCGGGGTGGCCATCTTCAGCCAGGTCCGGGACGAGGGACTGTTCAACGCCTTGGGGCTGGCCATGATCTTCCTGGCCACCGGCCCTCTCCTGTATCCGGTGGCCCGGTACCTGAAGCGGCGCCGGGGCGAGCCCGAGGAGCAGATCGACATCGAGTTCGAGGAGAGCAAGCCGTGAGCGATCACGAGGAGGAACCCCTCCGGCTCCCGGATCTCGGACACGGCCTGGACCGGATCCTGGTCCCGGTCGATGGATCTCCCGGATCCGAGCGGGGCCTGGCGCTGGCCGCCGCGCTCGCCGACGGCCTGGACGCCGAGATCATGGTGGTGGTTGCGTTCAACCCGCCGGTCACCGTGCGCCGGAGGGGCACCATCGCCACCGAGGAGGCGCAGAGCGAGATGGAGCGGGACGCCCGAGAGCTGGCCGAGGAGGCCACCACGCTGCTCGTCGAGCGCGGACTCCGCGCCCGGGGCGTGGCGGCCGAGGGAGATCCGGTGGAGGCCATCCTCGAGAGCGCGGAGCGGGAGCGGGCGGACCTCATCGTGATGGGCCGCCGGGGCCTGGGGCGCCTCCAGGGCCTCCTGGTCGGATCGGTATCCGAGCGAGTGGCCCGCCATGCCGAGATCCCCGTGCTCCTGACCAGCTAAACCGATGAGGCTCACCCGGCGAGAGTTCCTCCGAGCAACCGGGACCGGGGCCGCCGTCCTGGCGTCCGGGCCGCTCCTGGCGGCGTGCAGCGGCGTCGGCGACGCCGACCGCCTGTCGTTCCTGAACTGGCAGGACTACATCGCCCCCGGGACCATCCCCCGTTTCGAGCGAGAGACCGGCCTGGATGTCACGTATCAGACCTACGCCTCCAACGACGAGCTGGAGGGACTCATGATCCAGGCCCAGCGCCCCCGGCGTGGAGGGCGTACCGGCACCACCTACGACCTCATCGTTCCCTCGGACAACTTCGTTCGACGGTTCCGGCGACTGGAGCTCCTGGAGGAGCTGGACCGCTCGGAGCTCGGCAACCTGATGAACCTCCGCCCCGAGCTCACCGAGTCCGGGTTCGACCCCGGGAACCGGTACACGGTCCCCTGGGCCACCGGAACCACGGGCATCGCGTACGACTCGGTGACGTTCGCCGAGCCGCCCGGGTGGGAGGTATTCCTCGACCCCCGGTACACCGGTCAGATGACCCTGCTGGAGGAGATCAGGGACGCCTTCGCCGCCGGGCTGTTCTCGCTGGGGCTGGACCCCAACACCACGTCGGCCGAGGAGATCGACCGGGCCGCGGACCGGCTGATCGAGATGAAAGGGGTCATCCGCGGGTTCGACTCGGTTACCTACGTCGACGGGCTGGCCCTCGGCGAGCTGGTGGCAGCGGAGGCCTACTCGTCCGACTTCCTCCAGGCCCAGGAGCTCAACCCGGACCTGGCGTACACCATTCCCGATGAAGGCGGCCTCAGGTGGGTGGACTCCATGGCCGTCCCCGCGGATGCCCCGCACGACGGGAACGGGGAGCGGTTCATGAACTTCTACCTGGAGCGCGACGTCGCAGCAGAGGTAGCCAACGTGGTCCGGGTGGACACCGGCAACGCCGCGGCGGAGGAGCTCCTCGACGCGTCGCTCCTCGAGGACCCCGTGATCTTCCCGCCTCCGGAGGTCCTTGCCCTGGTGAGCTTCACCGCGGATCTGGGCGAGGAGGTCGAGGCGCTGTATCGGGAAGCCTGGGCCCGAGTGCAGTCCGCGTAGTTACG
>DAITPV010000171.1:0-5087 GCA_036833435.1 Actinomycetota bacterium
GAGGTCCCCGAGGCGTGCGACGCCACCGTGGCCATCGCCGAGTCCGTGGAGACCAGGGCGCCCGGGAGCTGTACGCAAAGACCGGGAGGGACCGGGCCCGGCGGTTCTCCTGGGACACCGTGGCCGGCGAGATCGAGTCGGTGTACGCCGAAGTCGCCGGCGACGCGCCCCCAACCTGACGGGCTATTTCGGCGGCAGCGTCCGGACGAAGTCGCGGGCCTGCTCGACCCAGCGGCGCAGCATGGCCTCGGTCTTCACGGCCGGCGGCCCGACGAACACGTAGCCCTTCAACGGTCGTCCGGTGAAGTCCATGGGGCGAACGTGGGGCTTCTCGACCGCCCGCTGCGCTCCCTCTTCGCCGAGCCGCAGCATCAGGTCGTCACCGGTGACCCCGCAGCACATGTGGTCGTCGACCATGAACGCCAGCCCGCCGAACATCTTTCGCTCGTCGACGTTCTTCTCGTCGTCGAGGATCTCTCGGATCCGGGACGCCAGATCCTCGCTGAAGGCCACGTGGGGATCCTATCGACGGGACCGGCAGGCGCGGCACAGTCCGTACACGTCGGCCCGATGCCCGGTGACGCTGAAGCCGCGCCGGCGGGCCACGGCGGCGGCCCAGTCCTCCACCTCACACGAGGGGATGGTCTGCACCTGGCCGCAGCGCTCGCAGATCAGGTGATGGTGGTGCACCACCTCGCACAGCTTGTAGGCCACCTCGCCCTCGCCGGCTTCGAACGTCTCCGCGGTGCCGGCGGCGGCCAGGGCCCGGAGGGTCCGGTACACGGTGGCCAGGCCCGGTCCGCTGGGGCCCTTTACTTCCTCGTGAAGGGCCTGCGCCGTGACCGGCCGGTCCTTTCCCTCCAGGGCCGTGACGATGGCCATCCGCTGGGTGGTGGGGCGGAGCCCCGCGAGCTCGACTCGTTCGGCTGCTTCGGTCATCCCGCCTTCCTCGGTCGGTGGCCGGCCGCGGTCCTCCGGCCGACCATGGTGAACACCAGGAACGCCCCGATCGCGGTGAGGACGATGGTGGCTCCCGGCACCAGCTCTCCCTGCCACGCGGCGATGGCCAGCCCGGCCCACGCCGATGCAGCTCCCACCAGCACCGCCCAGCCCATCGTGGCCCGGAAGGAGTGAGCGACCTTTGAGCCCGCAGCCACGGGAACCACCATCAGTGCCGCGATCAGCAGAAGGCCCACCACCCGCATCCCGCCGACGACCAGCAGCGCGGTGAGGGCCACCAGCACCAGGTTGAGTCCGTCCACCGGCAACCCGGCGGCTCGCGCGGTCTCCTCGTCGAGAGCTACCGCCAGGAGCGGGCGGTACAGCAGGAACACCGCCGCGACCACGAGCGCCCCGAGGATGGCGATGAGGAGCACGTCGGTCCACGACAAGGCGAACAGGCTGCCGAACAGCACCGACAGGATCGAGGTGTTGAACCGTCCCGCGAGACTGAGCCCCACTGCTCCCGCCGCGATCCCCAGGTAGAAGATCAGCGCCAGGGAAAGATCGCCGGTCAGGCGCCCCCGGACCCGGAGGGCTTCGAGAGCCACGGCTCCGAGGAGGGCCACGATCAGCGCCCCCCACACACCGGAGAACCCCGCCAGCACGCCGAGGGCCACACCGGCCAAAGCCAGGTGGCCGATCCCGTCGCCCACCAGCGACAGCCGACGCTGAACCAGGAAGGCCCCCACCACGGGCGCAGTCAGGCCAACGACGGTGGCCGCGGCCAGCGCTCGCTGTCCGAAGCTGGTGGTGAACAGGAGGTCGATCACGGTCCCGCCTCCTGCGCTTGGTGGTACTCCGCGTGTGACACGTCGCGCACCCGGCCGTCCTCCATGAACAGGATCCGGTCCGACACCTCGTGGAAGTCGTCGGGGTCGTGGGAGACGACCATCACCGCGGCTCCGCCGTCGGCCCGGCGCCTGAGCTCGTGCACCAGTCGAGGCCGGAAGGCCCGGTCGATCCCGGTGGTGGGCTCGTCGAGGATGAGGATCGGCCGCTCGCCCACCAGGGCCCGGGCGATCACCGTCCGCTGCTGCTGGCCTCCGGAGAGCTCGAACACGCACTCGCGTGCCAGGTCTGTCATCCCTGTGGCCTCCAGGGCGGCCTCGATCTCCGGACCATCGCCACCGCTTCGCCACCACCCGACCAGCGGATGCGACGGAGTGGCGCCCGCCGCCACCACCTCGAGAACGGAGACCGGAAGGACCATGCCGCCGGCGGAACCCTGGGGCGCATACCCGATGTGTCGGCGAACGGACGGATCGGAGGCGGATCGTCCCAGAACCAGGACCTGGCCCGCGTCGGGTGACAGCAGGCCGACGACCAGCTTGATGAGCGTCGACTTGCCCGAGCCGTTCGGGCCGGTGAGCACCACGAACTCGCCGGAGGGGACGGCCAGGTCGAGACCCTCGAGGACCGGCGCGGACCCGTAGGCGAACCGAACTTCACGGAGCTCGACGGCTGCGCTCACGGGCAATCGAGCCCTTCCTGTAGGGATTCGAGGTTTTCTCGCATCACGGTGAGGTAGTCGCCTTCGGGCGGTTGCGATTCCAGCGTGGCCAGCGGAAGAGCGGGCACCCCCGCATCGGAGGCCACGATCTCCGCGGCGCGCTGGGTCTCGCCGCCAAGCTCGTAGAACACGGCACCGGCGTCACCGGTGCTGAGCAGCTCCTCTGCCTCGCCCAGCCGGTCGGCGGTCGGCTCGCCCTCGGGTTCCAGGCCGGCAAGTCCGACCTGCTCGAGACCGTACCGCCGCCCCAGGTACCCAAAGGCCTCGTGCGACACGATCATGGTGTCGAACCGGCAGTCCTGGAGGGTTTGCTCGAACTCGGCGTCCAGGGCCTCGAGCTCCGATCGGAGCGCCGCGGCGGCATCCTCGTATCCCTGCCGGCCGTCGGGATCGACCACGGAGAGTCCCTCGGTGATCCGTTCCTCCATTGCGACGAACGCGGCGGAGTCGAGCCACACGTGGGGGTCGGCGGTCGGCTCCTCGCCCTCGGGGGCTTCGCCCTCTTCATGGGGTGGGAGGAGGTCCAGGTCCTCGGTAACCGCCACCACTTCACCCGAGGCTTCCTGAACCGCGGCCTCCACCTGCGGCTGGAACCCGATGTCCCCAAGGTAGGCAACCAGGTCGGCCTCCTCGAGGGCCGCCCGGTCCTCGATGTTCAGCTCCACGTCGTGGGCTTCTGCCCCCGGGGGAGTGAGGTCCACGACCTCCCATCGGTCGCCGGCCACCCGCTGGAGTGCGAATGCGAGTGGATAGAAGGACCCAACCGCCGTCATGCCGTCGTCGGGTGAGGAGCCGGAGGCGTCCGAGCACCCCACAGCCAGCAGCGTGACGGCAACCACGGCCGGCGCCCAGCGCCACACGAGTCTCATCCGGCGAGAATGATAATCATTCTCACCATCTCAGCGCAAGGCAAGCGGATTCGGTCTGAGCGAGGGGCTGGTACGATGCGCGCGTGCTCGGCCTGTGGATCGCCCTGGGGATCCTGGCAGTCCTCCTCCTGTACGGGATCCTCACCTACAACCGGCTGGTCCGGAACCGGAACCGCGTGGAGAACTCGTGGTCGGGCATCGACGTTCAGCTCCGACGCCGGTACGACCTGATCCCCAACCTCATCGAGACGGTCAAGGGGTACGCGTCGCACGAGCGCGAGCTGTTCGAGCGAGTCACCCAGGCCCGGACCCAGGCGATCGAAGCCGGGAACGTGGCCGATCAAGCTCAGGCCGAGACCGAGATCACCCGAAGCCTGGGCCGCCTGCTGGCGGTGGCGGAGGCGTATCCGCAGCTTCGGGCCAACGAGAACTTCCTGGCGTTGCAGGAGGAGCTGACGGCGACCGAGAGCAAGATCGCCTTCGCCCGGCAGTTCTACAACGACCAGGTGATGCGGTTCAACACGATGATCGATCAGTTCCCTTCACTGATCGTCGCGCGGATGGCCCGATTCACCCCGCGAGAGTTCTTCGAGGCTGAAGAGGACTCCCGGGGCGCGGTGGCCGTCGACCTGTAACCCGTGTACGAGCAGATCACCCGGAACAAGGTCCGTTCGTTCCTGCTCATCTTCGGTGTCCTGGTCCTGGCGGCCGGACTGGGGTACCTGTTCGGGTACCTGCTGGGCGGAGGGCTGGCGGGCCTGGTCGTGGCCCTGGTGATCGCCGCGGTGATGTCGTTCGCCTCTTACTTCGCCGGCGACCGTCTGGTCCTCCGGGTCAGCCGGGCCAAGCCGGCGAGCAAGGAGCAGTACCCGAAGCTCCACAACATCGTCGAGGGGCTGGTGATCGCATCGGGCCTGCCCAAGAAGCCCGACATCTACGTCATCGAGGAGCAGGCACCGAACGCGTTCGCCACCGGCCGGAACCCCGAGCACTCCTCGATCGCGGTGACCACCGGCCTGCTGGAGATCACCAACCGGGTGGAGCTCGAGGGAGTCCTGGCTCACGAGCTGTCGCACGTGAAGAACCGGGACATCCTGGTGGGCACGCTCACCGCCACCCTGGTGGGCGTGGTGGTCCTGCTGGCGTCATGGATGCGGTGGGGGATGTTCATGGGAGGTGGCCGCCGGGGAGGACGGGACGGCGGGGGGTCCTCGATCTTCCTGTTCCTGGCGATCTTCGCGGCGATCCTCGCTCCACTGGCGGCGCAGCTCATCCGGTTCGCGGTCTCCCGCAAGCGCGAGCTCCTGGCCGATGCGGATGGCGCGCTCATGACCCGGTACCCGCCCGGGCTGGCCAGTGCGTTGCGGAAGATCGGAGCGGCCAACAACACGATGCGGGTGGCCAACAACGCCACCGCGCACCTGTGGTTCAACCAGCCGTCTCGGGCCGTGGGGGAGGGACACAGCCGCGTCGAGCGCCTGTTCTCCACTCATCCGCCCATCGAAGAGCGGATCGAGGCCCTCGAAGAGATGTAGGATGCGGAGCTTCCTCTGATCGTTCCAAGGAGGTACTCCCCCCGTGGCTCTGACAACTCGTGCACGAACCATGGTCTGGATCGCGGCCGCCGTGGTCCTGGCCGGCGCGGCGTTCATCGGCTTCCGGCTCCTGACCAAGGAAGAAGGAGAGCCGCTCCTGGCCGTCCCGTT
>DAITPV010000172.1:0-5071 GCA_036833435.1 Actinomycetota bacterium
AGACGTGTGCAAGGGCGGGGCCGGTCCGGATAGACACCAGGGGTGCGAGCGGAGGTAGGCTGAGCGCTCACGGACGAGGAGGCCCGTGACCACCGAGGAGACTCGCATCGCCGGCCAGGTGCCGTCGTCTGACCGAACCCCTCCCGCGCCGGATCTCAGTCCGTACGAGGCCGTCAACCTGTTCTTCGACCGGGCCGCCGAGCACGTACGCCTGGACGACGAGATGCGGGCCATCCTCCGAACCTCGTACCGTGAGCTCACCGTTCAGGTGCCCGTCCGGATGGACGACGGGAAGCTCACGGTGTTCAGCGGGTACCGGGTCCAGCACAACGCCGCGCGAGGGCCCTACAAGGGCGGGATCCGGTACCACCCCGACGCGCACCTGGACGAGGTCCGGGCCCTGGCCGCGCTGATGACCTGGAAGACCGCCGTCCTGGACATCCCGTACGGCGGAGCGAAGGGCGGCGTCCAGTGCGACCCCGGAGGGATGAGCGAGGAGGAGAAGGAGCGCCTTACTCGCCGGTTCACCGGGATGATCAGCTACGTGCTGGGGGTGAACCGCGACATCCCCGCTCCCGACGTGAACACCAACGCCCAGACCATGGCGTGGATGTTCGATGCGTACTCCTCCCGATACGGCTACACGCCGGCCATCGTCACCGGGAAGCCTGTGGAGCTCGGTGGCTCATACGGGCGCGAGGCGGCCACCGGCCGGGGAGTGGTGAACTGCCTCGGCGAGGCGGCCAGGGATCTGAACCTCGACCTCGACGGGGCCACCGTGGCCGTTCAGGGATTCGGGAACGTGGGGTCGTGGACGGCCCGGCTGATCGGCGAGCTGGGCTGCCGGGTGGTGGCGGTGTCCGACGTGCGAGGCGGCGTCCATCACGCCGACGGCCTGGACGTGCAGGCGTTGGTGGACCACGTCGCGGCGAGCGGGTCGGTGGTGGGGGCCGGGGGAACCGAGCCCATCTCCAACGAGGAGCTCCTGGAGCTCGACGTCGAGGTGCTGATCCCCGCCGCCCTGGATCGGGTGATCACCGCGAGGAACGCGGAGCGGGTGAAGGCCCGGACCATCGTGGAGGCGGCCAACTATCCGGTGGATCCCGCGGGCGACGACATCCTGATGGACCGCGGGATCACCGTGATCCCCGACATCCTGGCCAACGCCGGCGGGGTCACGGTGTCCTATTTCGAGTGGGTCCAGAACATCCAGCAGTTCCGGTGGGAGGAAGATCAGGTCAACGACGAGCTCGCCAAGAAGATGTCGCGGGCCTGGAAGAACGTGCACTCGCGTTCGGTGGTGGACGGGGTGCCGCTGCGGCTGGCCGCCTACGCCATCGCGGTGTCGATGGTGGACCGTGCCGAGCGTCTCCGCGGATACATCTAGAGGCCCACGTCCCGGCGGTCGAACATCACCAGCGCCAGGCCGACGAACGCCAGCACCACGAGCAGGAAGAACGCCGCGTGCCCCATGTCGATGCCGTTCACCAGCGGCTGGGCCGCATCGTAGTAGTAGAACGGCGACAGCCCCTGGAACGACTCAACCTCCTCGGAGACCGGCGCCAGGGCCTTGACCAGATAGGCGGCCACGGCCAGGCCGGTGGCGATCCCGCTTGCCCATGACCGACGCCCCGTGGCGCAACCGATCCCCAGTGCCAGGGCGCCGAACGAGATGGCCAGGAGGAAGGCCATGACCACGGGTCCGGCCATGCTGCCGGCCGCGACGCCCAGGTCCACGGACCCTCCGACCACCACCAGCGTCACCCACAGCACCAGGCCGAGGAACGCGGTCGCCGTGGCCAGGGCGGCGAACTTCTCCAGCACCACCCTCCATCGGGCGATCGGAGCGGCCAGGACCAGCTCGAGCGTTCCACGCTGCTCTTCGCCGGCCACGGTCCGGGACCCGAAGCCGACGGCGAAGATCAGGAACAGGAGGGGGACCACCAAGGCGAATACCCGGCCGTTCAGGTACCCCTCCGGCGTGGTGATGTCCAGGGCGCTCACTCCCACCAGCGATCGGATGCTCTCCGGGAGGTTCTGGATCAGCTCCCGGAATTCGGCGGCGCTGTCCCGGACGCTCGGCCAGAACGCCACGGAGAATGCGTTGAACGCGGCGATCCCGATGGCCCACCCCACGAGCGAGCGGCGCCGATCCCGGAGCGTCTTGAGGTAGACGTTACGAAGCATCCGCTCGCTCTCCGTAGTAGGTCAGGAATACGTCCTCGAGGCTGGGTTCCTCGCTGACCACGGTGACCACCTCGAAGCGAGCCGCCGTCTTGACCACGCTGTCCAGGCTTCCGGCAACGGCGAACCGGACCACCGAGTCCCGGACCGAGACGTCGCGGACGCCGGGCAGGCCCTGGAACGCTTCGGCAGGAACCGGTTGGCCGAAGTGGATCTCCAGGTATCGCATCGCCCGGGACTTCAGCGCGGCGATCTCCTCGACGGCGACCAGGTGGCCGTCCCGGATGATGGCCACCCGGTGACACAGCCGCTCCACCTCGGGGAGCACGTGGGACGACAGGAACACCGTCCGGCCTTCCTTGGCCACCTCGGAGATCAGCTCGTCGACCTCGTGCTGCATCAACGGGTCCAGCCCGGTGAGCGGCTCGTCGAGGATCAGGAGCTCCGGGCGATGCATGAACGCCTGGATCAGGCCGATCTTCTGCTTGTTCCCGGACGAAAGCGTTCCCACCCGGCGGGAGAGGTCGGCATGGAGCCGGCGAGCCAAGGCGGTCACCTCTCTCCACGGCACCCCGCCGCGGAGGTTGCCGTAGTAGCGGAGCAGGTCGTCCCCGGTCATGTGCTCGTACAGCGACAGCTCGCCGGGCAGGTATCCCACCCGCTCGTGGATCTCCAGGCTGCCGGCCCGCGAGTCCAGCCCGAAGATCGTCGCCTGCCCTCGGGTGGGGCGGATGAAGTCCATCAGCATGCGGATCGTGGTGGTCTTCCCGGCGCCGTTGGGGCCCAGGAACCCGAAGATCTCCCCGGCCTCGATGGTGAAGCTGAGGTCCTCGATCCCTCGGTGCTTCCCGTAGAACTTGGTGAGCCCGGCGGCCTGGACGACCGTCGCTTCGGTCATGTGCTTCGAGACTTAGCCCGCGCCTTGATGATGGCTCGGACCGTGAGGAGGGCCACGACGCCGAGGATCTGCGCTCCGAGCACGATCCGGTTGACGTCGATCGCGGGCTGCCAGGACACCTGGCCGTCCCGGATCACGTACGCGCCCACGGGCCGGCCGGTCATCCCCAGCCCCGCTCCCGAGCCCTCGTTCTGGCCGTCGGGCGAGGTCCCCACGCCGCCGCCCACCCCACCGCGGATCGTCGCCGCGGGGATCACCGTGATGCCGTCCTTGGAGTACGGGGTCCCGAAGACCCGCTGGACGGTGAAAGCCTTCCGAGCCTGTGCGAACACGTCGCGGATGTCCATGGCTACCCTCCCTGTCTCGCTCCTGTCAGGCTACCTCCGTGAGCTCCCGCGTGGTCCTGGTGGCGCCGCCCGGCGGCGGCAAGAGCAAGCAGGCTCGAGCGCTGGCCGCCCGCCTGGGCGCGTTGCACGTGTCCACCGGGGACGTGCTTCGCGAGGAGGTGGCCGGCGACACCGAGCTTGGCGGGCGGGTGCGGCGGTTCCTGGAGGCCGGTGACCTGGTCCCCGACGACCTGGTCACGGCGGTCCTAGCCACTCGGCTCCGCGAGGCGGGGGATGGCTTCGTCCTCGACGGGTTCCCGCGGACGCACGGCCAGGCACTCCTGCTCGACGAGCTGCTCGGGGATGCCGCGATCGAGCGGGTCGTGCTGCTCGAGGTTCCGGAAGAGGAGGTGGTCAGGCGGCTCGGGGGCCGGCGGGTGTGTCCGGAAGGCCACCCGTACCACCTGGTGAGCGATCCTCCGAAGGTGGCGGGACGGTGCGACGTGGATGGGCTCCCGCTGCAGGCCCGCCCCGACGACCGGCCCGAGGTCATCGCCGAGCGGCTCCGGGTGTACCGGGGAGACACCAAGCCGATGCTGGCCGACTACCGGAGCCGGTCGCTGCTGATCGAGGTGGACGGACTAGGGACCATCGAGGAGGTCCGGGACCGGGTTCTCCAGGCCCTGGGCTAGGGATTGATGAGGACGGCCCGAACGGCCGGGAGGCCGGATGCCGTCTGCTCCCAGGTTCGTCCCGCGTCGGTCGATCGGTAGACCTCGCCGTCGTCCGACCCCAGCAGCACCTCGGCACCGGCCGCAGCGAGACAGCCACTGTCGATATTCGACGGGAACCAGTCGGGGAGGCCCTCGGTGCATCGCTCGAACGGGTCCGAGGAGCCGAGTGGCCTCCGATACACCCCGGCCTGTTCCGTGAACGGGCCGGTGGACGCGCTCACCAGCACGGTGTCGCCGGCCACGGCCACCGCCCGGCAGTACCTGCCGTGGAGCCCGTCCGCTTCCGTCCGCCAGGTCTGCCCTCGGTCGTCGGAGATCGCCAAGCCGTACGCGCCGGCGGCCAGGACCACCGCGGGTTCGCTGGGATGGGCCAGCACCTGGTGGATGTCGGCGTCGACCTCGATGGTGGGCTCCCAACTCTCTCCGTCCGAGGAACGGAGGATCCCTCCCACGTGGACGTTGGCGTACTGGGTGCCGTTGGAGGAGCGGGACATCGAGCGGGTGTCCGGCGGTCCGCCCCACGGCGTGAACCAGGTGTCCCGGCCGGGAGCGTCGTCGAACCCCAAGACCGGACGCAGGCCTCCGTCGTCCAGACGAAGGAGCCTGGCCTTGGAAGTCCCGACCCACACGCCATCGTCGGTGGCCAGCACCGATCTGCCCTTGAGGTCCTCGATGGGGGCGACGTCGTTCCACCGGTCATCGTCACCGGCGACCAGCACTCGCCCGTCGGCGATGGCCCAGATCTCCTTGTTGGGCGACAGCGCCACCACGTCCCGACCCTCGAGCCCAGCCGGCGAGCCGTCCGGAGCTTGGAGGCCCCCCGCGGTGGCCAGGACCGCCCGGCTCACCGCCCCTCCTGCCAGGAGTACCGCTCCTCGGCCCACGGCTCGGCGTTGTTGTGGTAGCCGCGCTCCTCCCAGAACCCCCGG
>DAITPV010000173.1:0-5071 GCA_036833435.1 Actinomycetota bacterium
GACCGTACCACCTGCGTCCTGTTCGGCGACGGGGCCGGCGCGGCACTGCTGGTGCCGGGCCAGGACCCCGGGGTCATCGGATCGATCCTCGAGAACGACAGCCGGCACACCCATCTGCTGGAGATCCCCGCGGGCGGCTCCCGGGCCCCGGCTTCCCCCGAGACCGCGGCCGGCGAGCAGCACAAGATCCGGATGGAGGACGGCCGCGAGGTGTTCAAGCGCGCGGTGGTGGGGATGGCCGACGTGTGCTCGCGCCTGCTGGAGAAGACCGGCCTGTCTCCCGACGACGTGTCGCTCCTGGTCCCCCATCAGGCCAACGGGCGGATCATCAAAGCGGTGGCCGAGCGCCTGTCGTTCCCCAAGGAACGGGTGTTCGTCGACCTGGAGAACGTGGGGAACACCTCCGCGGCCTCGGTCCCCATCGCCATGGATCACGCCTGGCGGGCCGGCCGCCTGGCCCCCGGTGACGTGGTCCTCACGGTGGCCTTCGGCGCGGGCCTGGCCTACGGGGCCAACGTCCTGCGGTGGACCGCGGAGCCACCTTCATGACCGGGCGCGTCGCGCTGGTCACCGGAGCTTCGGGTGGGATCGGCCGGGCCGCCGCGGTGGCACTGGCCGCCGACGGCCGGTCGGTGGCCTGCGGGTACCACTCCGACGACGCCGGCGCCAAGGAGACGGTCGGCCTGATCGAAGAGGACGGTGGGACCGCGGCCGCCTTCCGCGCCGACGTTTCCGACGAGCATCAGGTCGACGAGCTGTTCCGCGCGGTTTCCGAGTGGGCGGAGCCCCCGGTCGTGGTCGTCGCCTCGGCGGGGATCAACCGCGACGGGCTCTCGGTGCGGTTTCCCGTCGAGCAGTTCGAGCACATCATGCGGGTCAACGCCACCGGAGCGTTCCTGTGCTTCCGAGCCGCGCTCCCGGCGATGATGAAAGCGCGGTGGGGCCGGATCGTGGCCGTGTCGTCGGCAGCGGCGATGCGCGGCAACCCCGGCCAGGCCGCCTACTCCGCGTCCAAGGCCGCCATGGTCGGGATGATCCGGGTGCTGGCCAAGGAGTACGGAAGCCGGGGGATCACGGCCAACGCCGTGTGCCCCGGGTTCATCGAGACCGACATGACCTCCGGGCTTCCCGATCGTGCCCGGGACCGGCTCCTGGAGTCGATCCCCACCGGGCGGGTCGGCACCCCCGAAGAGGCAGCAGCAGCGATCAGGTTCCTGACGGGCGATGACGCCTCATACGTGACCGGCGCGGTGCTGGCCGTTGACGGCGGCCTCACCGCCTGACGGAGGAGGGAGACGATGGAGCGAAAAGAGATCGAAGAGAGGGTTCGCAAGGTCCTGGCGGAGCAGCTGGCCCGGGAGCCGGACGAGGTGACGCCGGAGGCTCGGTTCGAGGAGGACCTCGATGCCGACAGCCTGGACCTGGTTGAGGCAGTGCTGGCCCTCGAGGAGGAGCTCGGGGTGGAGATCCCCGAGGAAGAGATGGAGGGCGTGAAGACCGTGGGCCAGGCCGTCGATCTGGTCGAGGGGAAGCTCAAGGCATGACCCAGGAACGGCGAGTGGTGGTCACCGGCATCGGGCCGGTGACCCCCGTGGGGATCGGACGATCCGCGTTCTGGGACGCGCTGATCTCGGGACGCTCGGGCATCGGCGAGATCACCTTGTTCGACGCCGCCGAGTTCCCCGTCCGCATCGCCGGCGAGGTCAAGGACTTCGAGCCGGAGAGATGGATGGACCGGAAGGCCGTCCGTCGAACCGACCGAGTGGTCCATCTGGCGGTGGCCGCCGCCAAGCTGGCCATGGAGGACGCCGGGCATCCCGAGGTCGATCCGCAGCGGGCGGCGGTCGTGGTGTCCACGGGTGTCGGAGGCCTCCAGTACATGGAGGACCAGATCCGCATCCTGGCCAGTCGCGGCCCCGACCGGGTGTCGGCGTTCACCGTCCCGGCCATGATGGCCAACGCGGCTTCGGGGACCATCGCCATGGAGCTGGGGTTCACCGGCCCCAACGCCTGCATCACCACCGCGTGTGCCGCCGGAGCCCATGGCGTGGGCGAGGCGTACCGGTACATCAAGCACGGGATGGCCGACCTGGCCGTCGCCGGGGGAACCGAGGCCGGGGTCGTCCCCCTGGCGATGGCCGCGTTCGCTCAGATGCAGGCCCTGACCCGGAACCCCGATCCCGCGCGAGCCTCCCGGCCGTTCGACGCCAACCGGGACGGGTTCGTCATCGCCGAGGCCGCCGGCATCCTGATCCTGGAGGAGGAGGAGCGGGCCCGGGAGCGCGGCGCCACGATCTACGCCGAGCTCGCCGGGTACGGGACGTCCGCCGACGCGTTCCACATCACCCAGCCGGAACCCCAGGGAGCCGGTGCGGTGATCGCCATGGAGATGGCCCTGGCCGACGCCGGAGAGAGCCCCGAGGCCGTGGACTACATCAACGCTCACGGCACTTCCACTCCCCTGAACGACGCGGCGGAGACCCGGGCGATCAAGAAGGCGCTGGGCGACCGCGCGCACGCGATCCCCGTGTCCTCCACGAAGTCGATGACCGGCCACATGGTCGGTGCCGCCGGAGCTGCCGAGGCCGCCGTGGCGGCGCTGGCGGTGCACGAAGGCGTGATCCCGCCAACCATCAACTACGAGACTCCCGATCCCGAGTGCGACCTGGACTACGTCCCCAACGAAGCCCGCACCGCCGACGTCGGACTGGCACTCAGTAACGCGTTCGGCTTCGGAGGCCAGAACGCCGTCCTTGCGCTTCGCAAGGCCGGCTGACGCTCACACGATCGGCTCGATCCGAACCTCACCTTCCTCGAGGGTGATCGTCCCCTCGTAGACCTCCCCCACGCTCCCCGCGGGCCCGAGGTCCTCACCGTTGAGCTCCACCTCGACCGCACCGGCATTGCCCAGGATTACGTCGAGCCGCTCGTCGGCGCGGAACGTCTGGCTGAAGCCCGGTTGCTGCGTTGCCTCCAGGAGGACCTCCTCGTCCTCGGTGACCTGGATCCACGACGGGCCCTCGACCACCCGCAGGGTGAGCTCGATCTCGTCGGAGACCAGGGTCACCGAGGGGGAGACCGACACACTCGGCGACGGGCTGGCCGGGGCGGGCCCCGGGGTCCGGACCGGAGGCTCGGGCTCCGAGTCCTGGCGGGCGTTCAGGACCGTCACCGCGCCCAACACCACCAGAGAGAGGACCAGCAGGATGCGACCGAGCCACACCCCGCGGCGCCGCTCAAGGGGAACCGGTGGCCCCATCAGCGGCCGTTCAGCTTCGGGATGGGCCTCCCGGTAGGACGCCACCAGTGGCTTGGGGTTCAGGCCGAGGTGGCGGGCATACTCGCGAAGGTGGACCCGGGCGAAGACCGGTCCGTGGAGCTCCTCCGGCGGGGCGTCGCGCTCCAGTGCCTCCAGGATGCGCGTATCGATCCCCGTGTCCTTGGCCACGCGGTCGAGGTCCAGCCCCCGATCCATGCGGGCCTGCCGGAGGCGCTCCCCCGCGCTTCTCTTCGAGAACGCCTTCAAGGGCACTCCAACCCCGCCGGCGGCCTTCCCCCGCCGAGGCGATTATAGGAACAGCCGGGGGGTCAGTCGAAAAACAGGTCCAGTTCGCGCTTGGCCGATTCGGGCGAGTCCGAGCCGTGGACCAGGTTGTGGGTGATGACGGTTCCGAAGTCTCCACGGATGGTGCCAGGGGGGGCGGCCGCGGGGTCGGTGGGGCCCATCAGGGTCCGCACCACGGAGATCGCCTGCTCACCCACGACCCTGGCCACCACCACCTCGCCGGAGGTGATGAACTCCACCAGCTCCCCGAAGAACGGCTTGTCCTGATGCTCGGCGTAATGGCGCCCGGCGAGGTCCGGGTCGATCCGCATCCGGCGCATGGACTCGATCCGGAGGCCCTTGCGCTCGATGCGGCCGATGATCTCGCCGATCAGCCCGCGCTCCACCGCGTCGGGCTTCACGATCACCAGCGTCTCTTCTTCGGCCATGTCGTCAGTCCTTCATGTACCGGGGGCGGGCGTCCGCGACAGTGTACAGAGAGCCCGTCACCAGGATCAGGTCGTCGTCCTCCGCCGCAGCCTCCGCGGCGTCGAAAGCCTCCCCCACCGACCGGTAAGCAGATACGGCCAACCCCGCGGTCCGGCAGGCGGCGGCCATCTCCTCCGGGGACAGGCTCTTGGCGTTGGAGCTGGCGCAAGCGTACGCCGTGTCCGTGAGGGGAGCTAGCGGTGCCAGGATCCCGGCCACATCCTTCGTCGACAGGACCCCAACCACCAGGTGGACACGCCGCCAGGTGAACGCCTCGGGCAGCGCGGTCGATAGGGCTCGGGCGGCGTCGGGATTGTGGGCCCCGTCCAGGACCACCAGCGGGTGGCGCGCGACAACCTCCAAACGCCCCGGCGACGTGGCTCCATCGAGAGCCTGTCTGAGTGCGTCGATGTCGAGCTCACGGTCAAGGAACGCTTCGCAGGCAACCACCGCGGTCGCAGCGTTCTCCACCTGGTGCCATCCGAACAGCGGGATGAAGAGGTCTTCGTACTTGGCCCGTTCGGTGGTCACGGCAGTCTGTTGCCCCCCTACCGCCGGGGTGGCCCCAGGGATCCAGTAGTTGTGACCGATTACCAATGTCGGACAACCGAGCTCGATCGCCCGGGTCTGCACGTTCGCCAATACCGCGGGGCTGGCGTCCTGGATCACCACCGTCGACCCCTTCTTGATGATCCCGGCCTTCTCCCTGGCCACCTCCTCCACCGTGGATCCCAGCTCGGGATGGTCGAGATCGATCGAGCAGAACACCGCGACCTCGCTCCGGATGAGGTTCGTGGCGTCCCACTCCCCTCCCATACCGACCTCGAACACGCCGGCGTCGACCGGTTTGTCGGCGAACCACAGGTACGCCATGGCCGTGAGCCCCTCGAAGTAGGTGACCAGCTCGCCACGCCGGTCCACTTCTCCAAGGAACGGGTCGAGGTGCGCGTACGTCTCCGCGAACTCCTCCTCGGAGATCATCTCGTCACAGAGCGCCAGGCGTTCGCGGACCGAGGCCAGGTGCGGAGACGTGTACGC
>DAITPV010000174.1:0-5059 GCA_036833435.1 Actinomycetota bacterium
CCATCCGGGAGGGTGGCCGGACCGTCGGTGCCGGACGAGTGACCAAGATCCTGAAGTAGTCAACGAGGAGGCAAGGGGAAGAGATGGCGGGACCGAAGATCCGGATCAAGCTCCGAGCCTATGACCACGAGATCCTGGACAAGGCCGCGGGGCAGATCATCGACCACGTGACCCGGACCGGCGCCCGGGTGGTCGGTCCCGTCCCCCTTCCCACGGAGCGGTCCATCTACACGGTGATCCGCTCACCGCACAAGGACAAGGACAGCCGGGAGCACTTTCAGATGCTCACGCACAAGCGGCTCATCGACATCCACGACGCCACGTCGAAGACCGTGCAGGAGCTCCAGCGGCTGAACCTGGCCGCCGGCGTGGACATCGAGATCAAGCTGTAACGGAGGCGAGCAGAGCGAAGCCATGGGTGCCAAGGGGATCCTCGGAGAGAAGCTGGGCATGACCCAGATCTTCACGGATGACGGCCGGGCCATCCCGGTGACCGTGATCAAGGCCGGCCCCTGCCGGGTGGTCCAGGTCAAGACCCAGGAGCGAGACGGTTATCAGGCCGTTCAGCTCGGATTCGGCGACGGAGGCCGGACATCGAAGCCCATGGCCGGCCACTTCGCCAAGGCCGACGTGGACGAGCCAACCCGCCACCTCGTGGAGCTCCGAACCGACGAGGCGTACGAGGCGGGCCAGGAGGTCCGCGCGGACATCTTCGCTCCCGGCGAGCACACCGACGTGATCGGCGTGTCCCGAGGAAAGGGATTCGCCGGACCCATGAAGCGGCACGGCTTCTCGGGCCTCAGCGCATCCCACGGGACCGAGCGGAAGCACCGGAGCCCGGGGGCCATCGGAGCCTGCGCCACCCCCTCAAGGGTGTTTCGGGGAACCAAGATGGCCGGCCAGATGGGGAACGAGCGGGTCACCGTTCTGAACCTGGAGGTGGTGGAGGCGGACCCCGAGCGAGGCCTCCTATTGCTCAGGGGAGCGGTCCCCGGCCCCATCGGCGGCCTGGTGATGGTCCGCTCCAGCGTGAAGGCACCCCCGGTTCGAAGGAGCGAGAGCGCCTGATGGCCACGGTCAAGGTCCTCGACCAGAAGGGCAAGAAGGTCGGCGAGCACGATCTCGACCCCGCCATCTTCGAGGCGAACGTGAACGTCTCGGTGATGCATCAGGTGGTGGTGGCCGGCATGGCCGCCCGGAGGCGAGGGACCCAGTCGACCCAGACCAGAGCCGAGGTATCCGGCGGCGGCCGGAAGCCCTGGCGGCAGAAGGGCACCGGGCGAGCCAGAGCCGGCTCGAACCGCTCGCCGCTGTGGGTCGGCGGGGGCGTGGCTCACGGCCCCAAGCCTCGGGATTACGACCAGCGGGTCCCCAAGAAGATGAAGCGGCTGGCCTTACGCTCGGCGCTCACCGATCAGGCTCGCGAGGAGCGCATCGTGGTCCTTGAAGGTCTGTCGTTCGAAGAGCCGAGCACCAAGGAAGCCCTTGAAGTCCTGGAGTCCATCTCGGTCGAGGGGCTGGTGCTCCTGGTGCTGGCCCAGCCGGACCGGGTGGTGGAGCGGTCGTTCCGGAACATCCGGGAGGTCAAGGTGGCCTATCCCGGCAACCTCTCCACGTACGAGGTGCTGAATGCGGACTGGCTGGTGTTCGACAAGGGAGCACTCGAGGCGGTGAAGCCGTGAAGAGCCATCGCGACGTCATCATCCGGCCGATGGTCTCGGAGAAGTCGTACGCGGGCCTCGAGCAGAACCGATACACCTTCCTGGTGAACCCCGCGGCCAACAAGACCGAGATCAAGGAAGCCGTTCAGCAGATCTGGCACGTCCGGGTGCTCAGGGTCAACACCCTGAACCGAAAGGGAAAGGCCACCCGGTTCCGGTACACCCAGGGCCGCCGGGCGGACCAGAAGCTGGCCGTGGTCACCCTGGCCGAGGGTGACTCGATCGAGATCTTCGAGCAGAAGTGAGGGTGTAGATGGCACTTCGGAAGTACAAGCCCACCACGCCGGGACGGCGAGGCTCTTCCGCGGCGGACTTCTCGGAGGTCACTCGTGCTCGCCCCGAGCGGAAGCTCACCAAGAAGGTGACCAAGAAGGCCGGGCGGAACGCCTACGGCCGGATCACCACGCGTCACCGAGGAGGCGGGCACAAGCGCCGCTATCGGGTGATCGACTTCAAGCGGACCAAGGACGGAGTGCCGGCCAAGGTGGCCCACATCGAGTACGACCCCAACCGGAGCGCACGGATCGCGTTGCTGCACTACGCCGACGGCGAGAAGCGGTACATCCTGGCCCCCCAGGGGTTGTCGGTGGGGGACCGGGTGGAGTCGGGGTCGGGCGCAGACATCCGCCCCGGCAACGCTCTGCCCCTGTCGAACATCCCGGTGGGCACCGTGGTCCACGCCGTGGAGCTCAGACCCGGGCAGGGGGCAAAGATGGCCCGGAGCGCGGGCTCGGCCATCCAGATCGTGGCCAAGGAGAGCGGGTTCGCCCAGCTGAGGCTCCCGTCGGGCGAGATCCGCCTGGTGGACCTGCGATGCCGCGCATCGGTGGGCTCGGTGGGGAACCCCGAGCACGAGCTGGTGGCCAAGGGCAAGGCCGGCCGGACCCGGTGGCGCGGCAAGCGACCCACGGTCCGGGGGGTGGCCATGAACCCCATCGACCATCCGCTGGGCGGGGGAGAGGGCAAGTCGTCGGGAGGCCGCCACCCCACCTCGCCGTGGGGGAAGCCCGAGGGACGCACCCGGAAGAAGAACAAGCCGTCGGACCGTTACATCGTCCGCCGGCGGAGGAAGAAGGGACGGAGCAAGTGAGCGATCTCATGGCGGATCACTGATGCCCCGGTCGATCAAGAAGGGGCCGTTCGTGGACCTCCACCTCCAGGCCGTGATCGAGGACATGAACAAGCGGGGGCACAAGCGGGTCATCCGAACGTGGTCCCGGAGGTCGACGATCATCCCGGAGATGGTGGGCCACACCATCGCCGTCCACGACGGTCGCAAGCACGTCCCGGTGTTCATCACCGAGGCCATGGTCGGTCACAAGCTCGGGGAGTTCGCCCCCACGCGTGTGTTCCGGTCCCACGGCCACCACACCGAGCGCAGCACCCAGCTGAAGTAGGAGAGATGGAAGCGAAAGCCAGAGCAAGGTTCGTGAGGATCGCGCCCCGGAAGGCCCGGCGCGTGGTGGACCTCATCCGCGGCAAGCCGGTCGGCGAGGCTCGCCGCATCCTGGCGTTGTCCGGGTTGGCCACCACCACCGCCGTCCGGAAGGCCCTGGACTCAGCCGTGGCCAACGCGGAGCAGCAGCCCGGCGTGGTGTCGGACAACCTGTTCGTGTCTCGGGTGACCGTGGACGAGGGCCCCACCCTGCAACGGTGGCGGCCCCGGGCCCTGGGACGGGCCACCCGGATTCGGAAGCGCACCAGCCACATCACCGTGGTGGTCGAGACCGTGGGGGAGGTCAGCGTTGGGCCATAAGGTCAACCCCTACGGGTTCCGGCTGGGGGTCATCTACCCGTGGAAGTCCCGGTGGTACGCGGGGCGGACCGACTACGCCACCGCACTGCACGAGGACATCGCCATGCGGGAGTACATCCGCATGCACCTCTCCCGGGCAGGCATCTCCAGCATCGATATCGAGCGGAAGGGCGATCAGATCCAGGTGTACATCCGCACCGCCAGGCCGGGCATCGTGATCGGCCGGAAGGGCTCGGAGGTGGAGCGGGTCCGGAAGGACCTCGAGCGGATGACGGCCAAGCGGGTCGACGTGAAGGTCGAGGACATGAACCAGGCCGCCGCGGAGTCCAGGCCGGAGACCGACGCGCAGCTCCTGGCCCAAGGGGTCGCCGAGCAGCTCCAGGGCCGGGTGTCGTTCCGCCGGGCCATGCGAAGGGCCGTGCAGACGGCCATGCGTGCCGGAGCCCTCGGCGTACGGGTTCAGTGCGGCGGGCGGCTGGGAGGCATCGAGATGTCCCGGCGGGAGTGGTACCGGGAAGGCCGGGTGCCCCTCCATACCCTTCGGGCCAAGATCGACTACGGGCAAGCCGAAGCCAAGACCACGTTCGGCCGGATCGGCGTCAAGGTTTGGGTGTACCAGGGTGACGAGATTCCCGCCGAGGAGCAGGAGACCGAGCGGGCTCGCGCCCGGGCCCTCGCCGGCGTGCCGGTGGGCGGACCCACCGGGGCGTCGACCGGCGCGCTGATCACCGACGAGAAGGAGATGGCCGAGGTCTCCGCCCCCGAAGACCGCCCGGCCGAGGAGCCTTCCGAGCCCACTGACGAGGCTTCAGAACCGTCGGCATCCGCTCCGCCTGCGAGAGGTGCAGGCTCCGCGGACGCCTCCGGCTCGGAGAAGGCCGAGGGTCCGGCCGAGTCGCCGGAGCCGACACCTCCCGCCGGCGAAGGCGGCGAGGGCGGGCCGACAACCAAGGATGAGGGTGAGGGCTGATGCTGGAGCCCAAGAAGACCAAGCACCGGAAGCAGCATCGCGGCCGCATGCGTGGAAAGGCCAAGGGGGGTACCGACATCGCCTTCGGGGACTACGGGCTGGTGGCCCTGGAGCCCGGTTGGATCAGCAACCGCCAGATCGAGGCCGCCCGGGTGGCCATGACCCGCCACATCCGCCGCGGAGGGAAGGTGTGGATCAACATCTTCCCGGACAAGCCGGTGACCAAGAAGCCGGCCGAGACCCGGATGGGCTCGGGCAAGGGGAACCCCGAGTCATGGGTGGCCGTGGTGAAACCCGGCCGGGTGATGTTCGAGCTCTCCGGCGTGTCCGAGACGGTGGCCCGAGAGGCGATCAGCCGCGCGGCGCACAAGCTTCCGATCAAGGCCAAATTCGTGACCCGGCTCGGGGGTGTCCATTGACCCGACCCGGCGAGCTTCGTGACCTCCCCGACGCCGAGCTCGAGGCCCGCCTCGATTCGGCCAAGGAGGAGCTGTTCAACCTGCGGTTCCAGCTGGCCACCGGCCAGCTCGACAACCCCATGCGGATCAAGGACGTCCGTCACGACGTGGCCCGGATCATGACCGTGCTCACCGAGCGAGGTCTGGCCGAGGA